>CALRVO020000053.1:0-12957 GCA_943371595.1 Sphingomonas paucimobilis | reverse complement strand
TTACTGCGCGCTTGACGCGTGCCATGGGGTGCTCCGAAGGGATCTGTGTGTCGGGGACGGGAGGAGGTCAGATGCCAAGCATCTTCTTGGCACGCTTGACGTCGGCCTTCTCGAGCTCGACCATCCCGGCGTTGCGGCGGTGCTTCTTGCGGCTGCCCGTGGTGGGCGCCGAGGCGAACGCAGCGCCCGACTTGCGACCGGCCTGCAGGCGCATGATCTTGCCGGAGCCGGTCACCTTGAAGCGCTTGCTGGCACCGGAGTGCGACTTGTTCTTGGGCATCGTGTTCTCTCCTCGGGTGGTACGACGTGCGGCCCGGTCGGGGCCGCAGCGTGGTCTGGGACGACCGTGGGTCGGGTTGACCCGGTCGGTCAGGCCTCGATCTCGGGATCGAGGTTCTCGGAGCGTCCGCGCTCCTTCTTCTTGGCCACCGGGCCGGCGGCGTGGGCGGCCTCGCGCTCGGCCTGCTCCTCCGCCACGACGGCGGCGCGCTCGGCTTCCTTCTCGGCCTTGACCACGAGGTGGTCGGCCTTGGCCTCGGCCTTCTTCTTGTGCGGGCCGAGCACCATGATCATGTTGCGGCCGTCCTGCTTGGGCGACGACTCGACGAAGCCCAGCTCGGTGACGTCCTCGGCCAGCTTCTGCAGCAGCCGGAAGCCCAGCTCGGGACGGTGCTGCTCGCGACCGCGGAACATGATGGTGATCTTGACCTTGTCGCCGGCCTTGAGGAACCGGACGACGTGGCCCTTCTTGGTCTCGTAGTCGTGCGCGTCGATCTTGGGACGAAGCTTCATCTCCTTGATGATCACGTTCGTCTGGTTGCGGCGGGCCTCGCGGGCCTTCTGGGCGTTCTCGTACTTGAACTTGCCGTAGTCCATGAGCTTGCACACGGGCGGACGGGCCATCGGGGCGATCTCGACGAGGTCGAGGTCGGCTTCTTGGGCAAGGCGCAGCGCGTCGGCCGTGGGCACGATGCCGACTGTCTCGCCGCTGGGGCCAACGAGCCGGACTTCCGACACTCGGATCCGGTCGTTGATGCGGTACTCGGTGCTGATGTGTCCTCCAGGGGTCAGACGCTAGGTCGGTCACCTGCGGAGCCTGGAAAAGCACGACGGCTTCCGCGTGGTGTGCAAGCGGAAGCCAGTCAGGACCATCTCACCCTGCGTCGCGTGCCCGGGGGCACGAGATGCGAGGCCGGAGCCTTGGAACCGGACCCGACGACCTGGTGGGTGGAGCGGTGAAGACGTGGTGCTGGCGGTCGATGCGGGTGGGAGACGATGAAGCCTGGTCTCCGCTTGTAGATCTGCGGTCGCACAGGTGTGCTTCCACAGATCGGTCAACGCTGAACTCTAGGCCAGGATTCCCCGTCGGGGCCAATCCTGGCACCGGCGGCACCGGAGGGCGGCCTCAGAGCGAGGCGGGATCGACCCAGCCGAGGTCGTCGCCGACCCGGACGAGTCGCCATCCCGAGGCCAGGGCGCGCAGGTGGTCGCCCTCGACGACCAGCGAGGCCGGCCCGGCCAGGTCGACCAGGAGCGCCTCGGCACCGTCCTGCACCGCCGCGAGCGCGGCCTGGCGCGCGGGGACCGGGACCGGGCGCGCCTCGGGGTCCCAGCTGGCGAGGGTCTCGGTGCCGGAGAAGGCCAGCAGGCCGCGACGCCCCCCGGGCCCCTGCACGAGCACCGCGGCCATTTCGCTGGTCTTGTCGTGGGCCAGGCCCTGGGCGTCGAGCTCGACCTCGCCGGCCACGGCCACGACCGGCACCAGCAGCCGCGCGGTCTGCAGCACCGCGAGCGCGGTCGGGAACTGGGCCGGGTCGGCGGCGTACGCCGTGAGCGCGGCGGTCAGGGCCGGGTCGGCCGCACCGTCGTCGTCGGGGTAGGCCGGCGCGAGGAGCTCACGGTCAGGCACACGACCATCGTCGCACCCGCAGCCCCGCTCCCGCGCTGCGGCCGCCTCTCGCGCCACATTGTCGAGTGTCTGAGTTGACTTAAGGGCTTTTGGTCCGTAGACATGCTGCCCATGACCACGACCCTCCCGGGACCGTCCGGCCCCGTCGTCGCCGGCGCACCGCCAGGAGCCACGCTGCCCGCCACGCGACGCGACCGCCGCGGTTCGCGACGTCCACCCCGCCGCCATCCCGCCCACCTGCTCCGCCGCTGGGTCTCCCCCGTCGTCCTCGTCGGCCTGTGGGAGCTCGCCAGCCGTACGGGGGTGCTCGAGGAGAGCACCCTCGCCGCGCCCTCGACGGTCTTCGCCAAGGCCGTCGACCTCGCCCGCGACGGCACGCTCGGCTCGGCCACCCTCGTCTCGGTCGAGCGGGTCGCCCTCGGCTTCGTCCTCGGCGCCAGCGTCGGACTGACCCTGGCCGTCGCGGCCGGGCTCAGCCGGATCGGTGAGGACGCCATCGACCCGCCGATGCAGATGCTGCGCACGCTGCCCCACTTCGGGCTCATCCCGCTCTTCATCATCTGGATGGGCATCGGCGAGGCCCCCAAGCTCGCGCTCATCGCGATGGGGGTGGCGTTCCCGCTCTACCTCAACACGTTGGCCGGCATCCGCGGCGTCGACCGCAAGGCCGTCGAGGCCGCCCGGTCGATGAACCTGACCTGGCCCCAACGGCTGCGCCACGTGATCCTGCCCGGCGCGCTCCCCCAGACCCTGGTCGGGCTGCGCCAGAGCCTCGGCATCGCCTGGCTCTCGCTCATCGTCGCCGAGACCGTCGGTGCCGACGACGGGCTCGGCTACATGATCAACATCGCCCGCGAGTTCCTGCAGACCGACACGATCGTCGTCGGCCTGGCCGTCTACAGCCTGCTCGGCCTCGCGACCGATGCCGTCGTCCGCCACCTGGAGAAGAGGGCCCTCGCATGGCGCGTCTGACCGACCCCACCACCCCCGATCCGGACACGACCGACCTGCCGGTCGCCAGCGTCCGCGCGCACAGCCGGGCCTTCGGCCGCAACCAGGTGCTGCGCTCGGTCGACCTCGACATCGCCCCCGGCGAGTTCGTGGCGCTGCTCGGGCGCAGCGGCTGCGGCAAGTCCACCCTGCTGCGCAGCCTGGCCCGGCTCGACAAGGTCCCCGCCGGCGAGGTGGAGGTCCGCGGCCGCTCGGCCGTCGCCTTCCAGGAGCCGCGGCTGCTGCCGTGGCGCCGGGTCCGCGACAACGTCGCGCTCGCGCTGCTCAACACCTCCGAGCGCGGCGACAGGTTCGCACGGGCCGAGGCGACGCTGCACGAGGTCGGCCTCGACGACAAGCTCGACGCGTGGCCGCTGGAGCTCTCCGGCGGGCAGGCCCAACGGGTCTCGCTGGCCCGGGCCCTGGTCAGCAACCCCTCCCTGCTGCTGCTCGACGAGCCGTTCAGCGCCCTGGACGCCCTGACCCGCATCGAGATGCACCAGCTCGTCATCGAGCTGTGGCGCCGCCACTCGATGGCGGTGCTGATCGTGACCCACGACGTCGACGAGGCCCTCGCGCTCGCCGACCGGGTCGCCGTCCTCGACCACGGCCGGCTCGCCCACACCTGGACCGTCGGCCCACGTCGTGACGACCGGGCGCCGTCCAACCCCGAGATCGCCCGCATCCGCACCGAGATCCTCGGCGCGCTCGGCGTCCAGCCGACCCCGCCGCGCGACGAGCACGCCCCCCGGACCCGCACCGAGAACCAAGGAGCAGCATGAACACCCGCACCCTCCCCCGCGCCCTCCCACGTCTGGCCGCCGTCGCGGCCGCGCTCGTCATCGGCGCCACCACCCTCACGGGGTGCGGCAGCGGGGACAGCACCGGCAACGAGGACGCCGTGCGCGACGACGGCTCGGTCGACCTGTCGAAGGTCACGCTCGTCGTCGGTGACCAGAAGGGCGGCTCCAAGGCCCTGCTGCAGGCCGCCGGCCAGCTCGACGGCATCGACTACGACATCGAGTGGAAGGAGTTCACGTCCGGCCCGCCGCTGCTCGAGGCCATGAGTGCCGGGTCGATCCACGTCGGCGGCGTCGGCAACACGCCGCCGCTCTTCGCCGCCGCGGGCGGCAAGGAGTTCAAGGTCGTCCAGGCCGCGACGTACGGCGGTCTGGGCGACGCCCTGGTCGTCGGCCCCGACAGCCCCGTGACCGACGTCGCCGACCTGAAGGGCAAGACGATCGCGGTCGCGCAGGGCAGCTCGGCCAACTACAACCTGCTGGCCCAGCTCGAGGCGGCCGGAGTCTCCTACGACGACGTCACGGTCAAGAACCTGCAGCCGGCCGACGCGCTCGCCGCCTTCACCGCCGGCCACATCGACGCCTGGGCCATCTGGGAGCCCTTCACCTCGCAGGCCGAGCAGGACGCCGGCGCGAAGGTCATCGCCGACGGCACCACGCTGATGAACGGCTACACCTTCCAGGTCGCCTCGCAGGTCGCGCTCGACGACCCCGCCACGACCGCTGCCCTGCAGGACTACCTGGGTCGGATCGCGCAGGCGCAGGTCTGGTCGGCGACCCACAAGGAGGAGTGGTCGAAGGCGTGGGCCGAGGAGACCGGGCTCGCGCCCGCCGTCACCCTGGCGGCGGTGAAGAAGCGCGAGATCAGGACGGTGCCCGTCGACGACACGTTGATCGCCTCCGAGCAGGAGATGGCCGACGCGTTCTCGGCCGCCGAGCTCATCCCGGGCGACCTCGACGTGGCCCCGTTCTTCTCCGACGAGTTCAACGACGTCGTCAAGGCGTTGGGGTGAGGCCGATGACGACTCCCACCGACCAGCACGCCGCGCGGCCACCGCTCGACCTGCACTGGTTCCTGCCGACGTCCGGCGACAGCCGGTCGCTGGTCGGGGCCGGGCAGGGCGTGCCCCGCGAGTGGCAGGGCGGGCTCGGCGACTCGGTCGCCGACGGCTTCCGCGCCCCCACCATCGACTACCTCGCCCACGTCGCCCGGACGGCGGAGCAGCTCGGCTTCACCGGCGTGCTGACCCCCACCGGCACGTGGTGCGAGGACGCCTGGCTGGTCACCGCGGCCCTGCTGCGCGAGACCACGCGGCTCAAGTACCTCGTCGCGTTCCGGCCCGGGGTCATCAACCCGGTGCTGGCCGCGCAGATGGCCGCGGCCTACCAGCGGATCTCCGGCGGCCGACTGATGCTCAACGTCGTCACCGGCGGGGAGCCGACCGAGCAGGCACGCTTCGGCGACACCGACGTCAAGGACGTGCGCTACGCGCGCACCGGGGAGTTCCTCGACGTGGTGCGCGGCACCTGGACCCGGGCACCGTTCGACTACGCCGGCGAGTTCTTCTCGGCCACCGGCGCGATCGTCAGCGGCGGGATCGACCCGGTGCCCGACATCTACTTCGGCGGGTCCTCGGCCCCGGCCGGCAAGGTCGCGGCCCGCGGGGCCGACGTCTACCTGACCTGGGGCGAGCCGCCGGCGCAGGTCGCCGAGAAGATCGCCTGGATGCGCGGACTGGCCGCCGAGCAGGGCCGCACCCTGCGCTTCGGGATGCGGGTGCACACGCTGTCGCGCGACACCCACGAGGAGGCCTGGAAGCACGCCCAGTGGCTGCTCGACGGGCTCGACCCGCGGGTCGTGGCCGCGGCGCAGGAGGCCCTCCGGAACAGCGAGTCGACCGGCCAGCAACGGATGCTCGCGCTGCGAGAGCGGAGCGACGTGTCGACGTACACCGACGCCCGGCAGCTGGAGATCCACCCCGGGCTGTGGTCGGGGATCGGGCTGGTGCGTGGCGGTGCCGGCACCTCGCTGGTCGGCAGCCACGAGGAGGTCGCCTCGGTGATCGAGGAGTACCACGCGCTCGGCATCGACGAGCTGATCCTCTCGGGCTACCCCCACGTCGAGGAGGCCTACTGGTTCGCCGAGGGGGTCGTCCCGGTGCTGCGGCGCCGCGGACTCCTCTGACCGCGCCGCCCCCGTCGACCCGTCGTACAAGTGCGACGGGTCGACGTGCTTGTCAGCGCTGACCCGTCGTACAGGTACGACGGGTCAGCGGGTGCGTGGCAGGCTGGGGGGCATGGACGACGTGAGCTACGGCGCACTGGCGGTGGCCCTGAGCCTGGTCGCCGGGACCTGGACCTGGCTCGCCTACCGCAAGCGGGGTCTCGGTGCGGGGCTGATGGGCGCGGGCATCACGCTGCTACCGATCGCGGCCTACCTCACCCGCACGCTGCGGATGTTCGGCGAGATCGGCAGCGCCATCGGCAGCTGGGCGACCAGCCTGGTGTTCAGCCCGGTCGTCTGGTCGGGCATCGTGCTCGCCGGGATCGCCGTGGTGCTCTTCGGGGCCGGACGCGCGATCGAGGCCCGCGGTGGTGGCAAGCCCGCCAAGCCCGCCAAGCGCGCCAGGCCCGCCAAGGTGCGCGGCGACGAGCGGCTCGAGCTGCCGGGCTCGACCACCCCCGGCACCACGACCGGCACCACGCCCGCGCGGCGGGCCGACCCGATCGACGACGACCTGGCCGACATCGAGGCCCTGCTCAAGAACCGGGGCATCACCTGAGCCTCGACAGCCCCGACAGCCCCGACCGCCGCGACAGCCTGGACGAGGTCCTCGCGCTGCTGGACGGACGCCCGCCGACGCTCGGCGGGTCGCGGCTGCTGTGCGTCGACGGCCCCGGGGGCTCGGGCAAGACCACGCTGGCCCGCGCGGTCGCGACGGCGACCGAGGCGCACGTCGTGCACATGGACGACCTCTACGACGGCTGGTCCGGGCTCGCCACCGTGGCCGACCAGCTCGGCACGCTGCTGCGCCCGTTGGCCGCGGGTCGCCCGGGGCACTACCGGCGCTACGACTGGGTGGCCGGTGCGTGGGCCGAGACGGTCGAGGTGGCCCCGCCCGGCCCCGACGGGCTGCTCGTCGTCGAGGGCGTGGGGTCCGGCTCGTCGCCGTACGCCGACCTGCACACGGTGCTGGTCTGGATCGAGGTGCCGCGCGACCTGCGGTTGCGACGCGGGATCGCACGCGACGGCGAGCACCTGCGCCCGCAGTGGCTCGCCTGGCAGGACGCCGAGGACGACCACTTCGTGCGGGACCGCACCCGCGACCGGGCCGACCTCCACCTCGACGGGCAGACCGGCCGACCACGGTGTGGGTGAGGCGCCGTTCGGATGCCTGCCAGTGAGAGCCTGGGCGCATGCTGCCTCCCAGTGGTGACCAGTTCCGCATCTCCGCCGGCGGCTACGACGCCGTCGTGACCGAGAGCGGGGGCGCCCTGCGCTCCCTGCGCCACGCCGGCAGGCCGCTGCTCGACGGGTTCGCCGAGGACCAGATGGCCTCGGGAGGACGCGGGCAGCTCCTGATGCCGTGGCCCAACCGGGTCCGCGACGGGAAGTACTCCTTCGACGGACAGGACCTGCAGCTGCCGCTCACCGAACCCAAGCGCGGGCACGCCTCGCACGGGCTCGCGCGCTGGGTCGCCTGGACCCCCGAGGAGCACACCGCCGGCTCGGTGTCGCTGCAGTACCGGTTGATGGCCCAGACCGGCTACCCGTGGGCGGTCGACCTGCACGTGCTCTACGACCTGTCGGCCGACGGGCTCACCGTGACCCAGACGGCGACCAACCTGTCGTCGACGCCGGCGCCGTACGCCAGCGGGGCGCACCCCTACCTGTCGGTCGGTCCAGGACCGGTCGACGGGTGGGAGCTCACCCTGCCGGCCGCGACCCGGTCGGTGTCCGACGACCGGCTGATCCCCGTGGGCCGCGAGGCCGTCGAGGGGACGGCGTACGACTTCCGGGTGGCGCGGCCGCTGCGCGACACCGTGCTCAACACCGGCTTCACCGACCTCGAGCGCGACGAGCGCGGCGTGGCGACGGTGACCCTGCACGACCCTGCGTCGGGACGTGCGGTGTCGCTGTGGGTCGACGCCCAGCACCGGTGGCTGCAGGTCTACACCGCCGACGACGTGCCGGCGACGGCACGCCGCTCCGTCGCGGTCGAGCCGATGACCGCCGACGCCAACGCCTTCGCCAGCGGCGAGGACCTGCTCACGCTCGCGCCGGCGGGCGAGCCGGGCGACGAGGTGTCAGTCTCCTGGGGTGTGCGCGCGGTCGATGAAGGTGCGTAGCTCGCGCAGCGCCATCTTGGCCCTGGCACCGTCGGAGCCCTGGATCGCCATCACCGGCGCGGTCGTGCCGTCGGCGAGGTCGAGGGTCACCCAGGGCGCGCCCGGGTTGAGCCGCGCGGCCACGATCTCGGCCCAGACGTAGTCACGGCGGCGGTAGCCGTTGACGACGTGGAGGCCGTCGTCGCGCGCCACCGCCCGCGAGCGGCCCAGGGCGTAGAGGCAGGCGAAACCGAGCAGGAACATCGTCACGACGGTGCCGCGCTGGAACGGCGTGACCGAGTCGCGCACGTCCTGCTCGAGCCCGACCCACAGCAGGGCCGTCACCCCGAGCAGGGCGCCGCCGGCCACGGCCCCCGCGATGCGAGGGCCCAGCGGACGCCAGGTGCGGGGCGCGGCGGGCGGAGCCGCGGCGGGGCCGCCGGGCTCAGAGTCGGCAGGCATGGATGTCGGTGAGCAGGATGCCGCGGGCCCCGAGGTCCCACAGCTCGTCCATCAGGCGCTGGGAGCCGTCACGGGGCACCATCGCGCGCACCGCGACCCACCCCTCGCGACTCAGCGGCGCGATCGTGGGGCTCTCGATGCCCGGGGTCAGCTCGACGGCGCGGTCGAGGTGGGTCTGGTCGATGTCGTAGTCCATCATCACGTAGCCGCGCGCGACCAGGACGCCCTCGATGCGACGACGGAACACCTCGAAGCCCGCCGGGTGGTCGGCGCCGGCACGCGTGATGAGCACGGCCTCCGACTGCAGCAGCGGCTCGCCGAAGGTCTCGAGCCCCGCCGCGCGCAGGGTCGCCCCGGTCTCGACCACGTCGGCGATGACGTCGGCCACGCCGAGCTGGATGCTGGTCTCGACCGCGCCGTCGAGCCGGGTCACCCCGGCCGCCTCGATGCCGCGCTCCTCGAGGAACGCCTGCACGATCCCGACGTACGACGTCGCGATGCGCTGGCCGGCCACGTCCGCGGCCTCGGCGAAGCGACCGGCGGGACCGGCGAAGCGGAAGGTGCTGCGCCCGAAGCCGAGGGTCAGGGCCTCGTCGGCCTTGGCCCCGGAGTCGCGCAGGAGGTCGCGGCCGGTGATGCCGACGTCGAGGGTGCCCTCGCCGACGTAGAGCGCGATGTCGCGCGGGCGGAGGTAGAAGAACTCGACGTCGTTGTCGGCGTCGATGAGGGTGAGCTGCTTGGAGTCGTCGCGCTGGCGGTAGCCGGACTCGCGCAGGATCTCGCTGGCCGACTGGGCCAGCGAGCCCTTGTTGGGGATCGCGATCTTGAGGGTCATGGGTGTCTTCCGGTCACAGGTGTGCGTAGACGTCGGCGGGCTCGAGGTCGAGGGCGAGCATCATCACCTGCAGGTGGTAGACCAGCTGGCTGATCTCCTCGGCGGCTCGCTCCTTGCCCTCGTGCTCGGCTGCCATCCAGGACTCGGCGGCCTCCTCGACGAGCTTCTTGCCGATGGCATGGACACCGGCGTCGAGCTCTGCGACCGTGCCCGATCCCTCGGGTCGGGTGCGCGCCTTCTCGGACAGCTCGGCCCACAGGCCGTCGAACGTCTTCACAGGTGTCAGCCTAGGGCGCGGCCGCCGACGGACCACACCCGCCGGAGGTCGCTGAGACCGACCACACCCGCCGAGTCGGCGCACATGTGCGCCGACTCGACGGTCAGGCGTCGTAGCCGCGCTTGATGCGCTTGATCGTCTGGGCGGTGACCAGGGCGGCGGAGGTGGCCTCGTAGCCCTTGTCCTCGCTGGAGCCCTCGAGGCCCGCCCGGTCGAGGGCCTGCTGCTCGGTGTCGCAGGTCAGGACGCCGAACCCGACCGCGGTCTGGTGGTCGAGGGCGACGCGGCCCAGCCCGTCGGTGGCGGCGTTGCAGACGTAGTCGAAGTGGGGGGTGCCGCCGCGGATGACGACACCGAGGGCGACGACCGCGTCGTAGCCCTGGGCGGCCAGGGCGGCCGCGACGACCGGGAGCTCGAAGGTGCCGGGCACGCGCACGACGACGGGTGCTTCGACCTGGTAGGCCTCCAGCGCCCGGTGGGCGCCGGCGAGCAGGCCGTCCATCACGACGGTGTGCCAGCTCGCGGCGACGACGGCGACCCGCAGGTCGTGGCAGTCGATCGGTGCTTCGGTGGGAGCTCCGTGGCCGGCCATCAGTCGGTCTCCTCGGTGGTCGGGACGGGCTGCGGCACGACCTGCAGGTCGGGCAGGTCGTGGCCCATCCGGTCGCGCTTGGTCAGCAGGTAGGCGATGTTGTGGTCGTTGGGGTGGGGGGTCAGCCCCACCCGCTCGGCGACCGGGACGCCGTACATCTCGAGGTTGGCGACCTTGTCGGGGTTGTTGGTCAGCAGCCGGACGCTCTCGACCTTGAGGTCCTTGAGCACCTGGGTGGCGGTGCCGTAGTGACGGGCGTCGGCGGGCAGGCCGAGGTCGAGGTTGGCGTCGACGGTGTCGCGGCCGCCGTCCTGCAGCTGGTAGGCCTGCAGCTTGGCGACCAGGCCGATGCCGCGGCCCTCGTGACCGCGCAGGTAGACCACCACGCCGCGCCCCTCCGCGACGATGCGCTCGAGGGCCTCGTCGAGCTGAGGCCCGCAGTCGCAGCGGGCGCTGCCGAAGACGTCGCCGGTCAGGCACTCGGAGTGCACCCGGGTCAGCACCGGCTCGGGGCCGGTGACGTCGCCGTGGACCAGCGCGATGTGCTCGGACCCGTCGACGGTGATGCGGTAGCCGTAGGCGGTGAAATCGCCGTGGCGCGTGGGCAGCCGGGTCTCGGCGACACGCTCGACGAGGTTCTCGTGGCGGCGCCGGTAGCGGACGAGGTCCTCGATGGAGATCATCGCCAGGTCGTGCTCGTCGGCGAAGGCACGCAGCTCGGTGGCGCGCTTCATGGTGCCGTCGTCGTTGACGACCTCGACCAGGACCCCGGCCGGGGTGAGCCCGGCCAGCGTCGCGAGGTCGACCGCGGCCTCGGTGTGGCCACGCCGGGCCAGCACGCCGCCGTCGGCGTAGCGCAGCGGGAAAACGTGGCCGGGCCGGGTCAGCTCCCACGACTCGGTGGCGCTGTCGGCCAGCACCCGCGCGGTGTGGGCGCGGTCGGCGGCGCTGATGCCGGTGGAGACGCCGTCGCGGGCGTCGACCGAGATCGTGTAGGCCGTGCGCAGCTTGTCCTTGTTGTGCGGGGTCATCAGCGGGATCTCGAGCCGGTCGAGCATGTAGCCCGGCATCGGCACGCAGATCACGCCGCTGGAGTGGCGGATCGTGAACGCCATCAGCTCCGGCGTCGCCTTGCTGGCGGCGAAGATGATGTCGCCCTCGTTCTCGCGGCCCTCGTCGTCGACGACGACCACGGCCTTGCCCGCGGCGATGTCGGCGATCGCGCGCTCGACGCTGTCGAGGCGGACACCGCCGTGCTGCTCCTCGATCGTGGGGTAGGTCATCGGGGGGTTCCTTCCGTGCTGGACAGGCGTGCTTCGAGGAGCTTCTCGACGTGCTTGGCGAGGACGTCGACCTCGAGGTTGACCCGGTCGCCGGGCTGGCGGAGGCCGAGGGTGGTGCGCGCGAGGGTCTCGGGGATGAGGCTCACGGTGAACGAGTCGGGGCCGGCCTCGACGACCGTCAGGCTCACGCCGTCGACGGTGATGGAGCCCTTGTCGACGAGGTACTTGCCGAGCTCGGGCGGCATCGACACCTCGACGACCTCCCAGTGCTCGCTCGGCTGGCGTCGTACGACGTGACCGACGGCGTCGACGTGGCCCTGGACGATGTGGCCGCCCAGGCGCTTGTCGGCGGTCACGGCCCGCTCGAGGTTGACCCGGTCGCCCGGCTCGACGCCGAGCAGGCTGGTCTTGTCGAGCGTCTCCTGCATGACGTCGGCGGTCCACAGCTCGCCGTCGTGGGTCACGACGGTCAGGCAGCAGCCGTTGACCGAGATCGAGTCGCCGAGCCCGGCGTCCTCCAGGACGATGGCGGCGCGCACGGTGAGGCGGATCGCGTCGCCCTGGTGCTCGACCGCCTCGACGGTGCCGAGCTCCTCGACGATTCCGGTGAACATCAGGTCTCCTGGGTGGGGTGCGGGGTGTGGTGCGGGGTGAGCGTGAGACGGACGTTGGGCTCCTCGCCGTCGACACCGTCCAGCACGGTCACGTCGGTGACCGTGGGACGCAACGCGTCGGCGATGGTGGTGATTCCGAGGTCGGCGACGGCCGGACGACCGGCACCGAGCAGCATCGGGGCGACGTAGACGACGACCTCGTCGACCAGCCCGGCGGTCAGGAACGCGGCGGCCAGGGTCGGCCCGCCCTCGAGGAAGACGTGCTGGCGGTCGCGGGCCCACAGCGCGGCCAGCGCCTCGTGGGGGTCACGGGTGCGCAGGTGCACCGTCTCGGCGTCGCCGTCGAGGACCCGGCGGTCGGCCGGCAGGTCGCGCTCGCCCATGACGGCCCGCAGCGGCTGGACGGCCAGCGGCCGGTCGTCGGCGTCGCGGACGGTGAGCCGGGGGTCGTCGACGAGGACGGTGCCGGTGCCGACGAGCATCACGTCGCACAGCGCGCGCAGGCGGTGGGTGTCGCGTCGGGCCGCGGTCGAGGAGACCCAGCGCGAGGTGCCGTCGGCGGCGGCGCTGCGCCCGTCGAGGGTCGTGGCGTACTTCCAGGTGACGAACGGGCGCTGCTCCCGCTGCGCGACGCGGTAGACGTGGGCGAGCGCGGCGGCCTCGTCGGCCAGGAGGCCCTGCTCGACCTCGATGCCGGCGGTCTCGAGGCGAGCCCGTCCTCCCGCGGCGACCGGGTTGGCGTCGGCCTCGGCGTAGACCACCCGGCGTACGCCGGCCGCGACGAGGGCCTCGGTGCACGGCCCCGTGCGGCCCGTGTGGTTGCAGGGCTCCAGCGTCACCACCGCGGTGGTGCCGCGGGCGGCGGA
>CALRVO020000052.1:0-12974 GCA_943371595.1 Sphingomonas paucimobilis | reverse complement strand
GGAACGTCGAGTTGGCACCCGAGGCCATGCCCGACCGGGCCGGGGGCACGACGCCGACGGCCGTCGAGGCCAGCGGCGGGTTGATCATGCCGACGCCCACCCCGGCGACGAGCAGCCCGGGCACCAGGTGGTGCCACTGCGACTGGTCGCTGGAGTGCTCGATGCCGAGCATCAGCAGCAGCCCGACCCCGGCGACCACGAAGCCCGGCGCGATCAGCCACTTGACCGGCACCCGTTCGGTGAGCCGGCCCGACACGATGGCTGCGACGAACGACGTACCGGACAGGCACAGGAAGACCAGGCCGGCGCCGATGGCGTCGAAGCCCAGGACGCCCTGGAGGTAGAGCACGAGGTAGGTGAAGAGCGCGAAGACGCCTGCGGAGATGCCGAACGCTGCGACGAGGCCGCCGGTGAAGGTCGGCTTGCGCAGCAGCGACAGGTCGAACATCGGGTCGGGGCGGCGCAGCTGGCTGACGACGAAGAGCGCCAGCAGCACCGCCGACGCGACCAGGCACGCGACGACCTTGGTCTCACCCCACGAGTGCTGACCGGCCTCGATCAGCGCGTAGACCAGCGAGCCGAGGGCGGCGCTGAAGGTGAGGAAGCCGATCCAGTCGGGTCGCCCGGCGCGCGGGTCGTGGGACTCCTGCACCTTGAGCAGCGTCACCACGAGCGCGACCGCACAGATCGGGATGTTGACGAAGAAGATCCACCGCCACGACAGGCCGGTGGTGAGGACGCCGCCGAGCACCGGCCCGATCGCGACCGAGACACCGGTGGTGGCGCCGAACGCCGCGAACGCCGTGCCGCGGTCCTTGCCGGTGAAGGCGGAGGCGAGCAGGGCCAGGGCCGTGGCGAACATCGCGGCGCCGCCGATGCCCTGGGCCGCGCGGGCCACCGACAGGAACAGCACGTCGGGTGCGGCCCCGCACAGCACCGAGCCGGCGGTGAAGAGCACCAGGCCGATGACGAAGACCCGCTTGCGGCCGAAGAGGTCGGCCAGGGACCCCGCGGTCAGCAGCAGCGCGGCCAGGCTCAGCGCGTAGGCGTCGATGACCCACTGCACGTCGGACAGCGACGCGTCGAGGTCGGCCTGGATGTCGAAGAGGGCGACGTTGACGATGGTGATGTCGAGCAGCAGCATGAACACGCCGGTGCAGACCGCGACGAGGGTCCACCACTTGGGGTCGCGCCCCGCGCGCTCGGGGGCCCCGCGGCCCTGGGTCTGGGTCATGGGCCCATCCTGACCCCCGTCACCCCCGCCCGTCTCACCCGAGCGGGCAGCACCCCTGCCGGTGGCCGATCGGAAGGGGTGGGGGGTCGAGATGACCATGCGGGTCGACCCGTCAGGTGGCTGCGTCGGGGGGCGTACGCCGTCCAGACTCGCCTCATGGTCACCACCCGCATGCACCTCGTGCCCCTGCACGGACCGGCCGACGGCGCCCGTTCTGCCACCGCGGGGTTCGGCGTACGGGGTCAACAGCAGTGGGAGCGGGCCAACCGGCGCGGCCTGCTGACGGTCCACGCCTTCGTCGGCACCTTCGCCGGCACCCTGATCCTGCTCAACGGCACCGCCGGCACCTTCGACGGCACGCTGCTGCGGCCGCTCACGGGCTCGCTGGCGCTGGGCGGCGGCGCGCTGCTCCTGGCGGGCCTGGTGCTCAACCGGTCGATGCGGCTCGAGATCGCCGGGCTCGTCGTCCTCGCCGTCTGGGACCTCGCCATGGCGGCCGCTTTCGCAGCGGCGGCCGCCGCCTCCCACGACGTGGTGATGGCCTGGCCCTGGGAGATGGCGACCCACGTCTCGAGCGTGCGGCTCTACCCGATCGTGCTCTACGTCGGGCTCTTCGTGATGATGGTCGTGCACCTCACGACGCTGCGCCAGGTCCGCCGGGTCGACCAGCGCGGTCGGATGACGGTCGCCCGCCCGGGGTGACCCCGGTCGCGGTCAGCGCTTGGCCTGGCTGACCGCCTCGTCCTCCTCGGGCGACAGCTGCTGGTCGCACCGCCACGCCGAGATGCTCTTGGCGTAGGTGCGCGCCTCGCTGCGGCCGTGGATCGAGCTCAGGACGACCCCGTCGCCCCGGTCGTCGAGCAGCGCCAGGCTCCACGAGAGGTGGCCGCCCATGTCGCCGAAGGCGTCGTAGCGCACGACCGCGAGGTGACGCAGCCCGTCACCGGCCTCGGCCCGCAGGGCCGCGACCTCGCGACGCAGCCCGAGCAGGTCCGACGGCAGGTCGGAGCCGTCGGAGCGCCGGTGCGTACGCCGCAGGGCGACGACGCCCAGCGCCACGGCCACGACGGCCAGCACGAGCGCGAGGACGGACACGACGGCGGGCACGACCCCACGGTAGGCGCGCCCCGGACCCGGCCCGGGAAGGCACACCGCAGGGCCGAGGCCCGCAGAATTGTCTGACAATCACGGAGGTCACTAGGCTGCGCGCATGGCTCACGGTGCAGACAGCGAGGTCGGACGACTCCGGACGGTGATGCTCCACCGCCCCGGCCCCGAGCTCAGCCGGCTCACGCCGCGCAACAACGACCGGCTGCTCTTCGACGGCATACCGTGGGTCGCCCGCGCGCAGGAGGAGCACGACGCGTTCGCCCAGGCGTTGCGCGACCGCGACGTCGAGGTGCTCTACCTCACCGACCTGCTCACCGAGACCCTCGCGCACGACGACGCCCGCCAGGCGGCGATCGACACCGTGCTCGGCGACCTCGACCTCGGCGACACCATGCGCCACTACCTGCGCGGGTTCCTCGGCGACGCCGCGCCGGCCGACCTCACGACGTACCTCACCGCGGGCATCCGCAACGACGAGGTGCGCGGTGGGTTCGGCCTGGTCACCTCGCTGCTGGCCAGCGACGCGTTCCTCGTCGACCCGCTGCCCAACCTGCTGTTCACCCGCGACTCCTCGGTGTGGGTGCGCGACCGGGTCGCGATCACCAGCCTGGCCATGCCGGCCCGCAAGCGCGAGACGCAGCTGACCGAGCTGATCTACACCCTGCACCCCCGCTTCGTGGGCACCCCCCGCATCCACGGGTCCCACTTCGAGCACGTCGAGGGCGGTGACGTGCTGCTGCTGAGCCCCGGCGTCGTCGCGGTCGGCGTCGGCGAGCGCACCACCCCGGCCGGCGTCGAGCGGCTGGCCCGCCAGGTCTTCGACCAGGACCTCGCCCACACCGTGCTCGCGGTCCCGATCGCCCAGGAGCGGGCGACCATGCACCTCGACACCATCTGCACGATGGTCGACGTCGACCTGATGGTGGTCTACGAGAACGTCGCCGACTCCCTGGTCGCCTACGCCGTCACGCCGAAGGGCCAGGACGACGACGGCAGCCTCCACCTCGAGGTCGCCCCGGCCCGCCCGTTCCTCGAGGCCGCCGCCGACGCGATGGGCGTGGCCAAGGTGCACCGCATCGCCACCGGGCTCGACCCGGTCGAGGCCGAGCGCGAGCAGTGGGACGACGGCAACAACACCCTCGCCCTCGCCCCCCGGGTCGCGGTCGCCTACGAGCGCAACCACGGCACCAACGCCCGTCTCGAGGACGCCGGCATCGAGGTAGTGCGCATCGCCGGCTCCGAGCTGGGCTCGGGCCGCGGCGGCCCGCGCTGCATGAGCTGCCCGGTCGAGCGCGACGCGCTCTAGTCGCCCCTGCGCTCAGCCGTAGGCGAGCGGCTCGGGGACCACCACCGGGCCGGACGGCGCGCCGCCGACCTGCTCGCAGGTCGCGGCGACCACGTCGCAGCGCACCAGGTCGGCGACCACGGGCTCGAAGAGCGTCCGGGAGGCCGAGCCCCGCGGGGTGCTCACCAGGACCAGCTCGGTGTCACTCTCCCAGGCCACCGGACGCCACGCGTGGTCCTGCGGCAGCGGCAGCAGGACGTCGGCGGACTGCGGCTCACCCGGCGCCTCGACCCGGACGTCGTTGAAGGCCGTCGCCACCCAGAAGCGGCCGTCCGGGCTCCAGTCGCCGGCCCCGGCGCCGACGGAACCGACGACGTCGACCCGCCCGTCACCGGTGAACTCGGCGACGAGGTTGTCGTCCAGGCCGGTGCCGAGGATCGCCTGCGTGGGTGACGGGGACTTGCCCGAGTCGAGCTCGGTGCCCTCGGGGAGGTCGACCACCGTGGGCTCCGACCCCGGCGTCCACACCTCCTCGACCGCGGTGCCGTAGGTCGTCATCAGCACCCGTCCGTCCGCGAGCACCCCGTTGAGCGACAGGTCGCCCCCGTCCTTGCAGCAGAAGGCCACGAGCGTGCGCTCGTAGGTGTCGAGGACCGTCGCGGACGCCACGTCGTAGACGGCCACCCGCACCGTCGGCAGCGGCGCACCGCGCCGGTCGCGACGGCGCGGCAACGGGGGTTCGAGCCGCTCGATCCACGCGATCCGCGCGCCGTCGGCGGACACGACGAAGTCGCCGCTGTACGGGCCTGTCGGCAGGTCCACGGGGGCGCGGCCGACCCGCACGACGAGGTGGCCCTCCGCCGTCTCGACCAGGGTCGTCCCGCCCCGCTGGAGGAGCAGCTCGGGCCGGGGCATGCCGATGTCCTGCGACCCGACGTGGAGCGCGCCGCCGCTCCACCACGCCACGTCGGTCGGTCCGCCGACCGGCAGGTCGGCGACGGTCGCCGGTGGTGTCGTGATCGGGGCGGCCGGCGCGACACCGCGGTCGCGAGCAGGGACGACGGCCACGCCCACGGCGGTCACGGCAACGGCCACGGCCGCCACCAGACCGGCCGCCGCACCCCGCCGACGCCGTTGCTCCCGCCGCCCGAGGCCCGTCAGGCCCGAGACGTCGACGGACGTCGTCGCGACGCCGTCCGACACCGTGTCCAGCTCGACGCGGAGCTGGTGCTCGAGGTCGCTCATGTCAGGTCTCCGATCTTGGTGCGTAGGTTCTTCAGGGCCGCGGACGCGGTCGACTTCACGGTGCCGGGGGCCATCCCCAGGGCCTCACCGATCTCGGCCTCGGTGAGGTCACCGAGGTAGCGCAGCACCACGACAGCGCGCTGCCGTGGGGGGAGCTCGCGCACCAGGGGCCACAGGACGAGTCCGTCCTCGACGCCGACGGCGGCGACCGTGCCCTCCGGCGGCGCCGACACCAGGCGCTCGCGGGTGAACCGCGCGGGGCGGCGTCCTGAGATGAACGCGTTGACCAGCACGCGATGGGCGTACCCCTCGACCGACCGCGCCCTGGACGCCCGCTTCCACCCGACGTACAGCTTGACGAGCGCCACCTGCACGAGGTCCTCGGCGTCGGCCCGGTTGCCGGTCAGCAGGTACGCCGCCCGGTAGAGCGCCGCCGAGCGGGCGCGCACGAAGTCCTCGTACGTCGTCACCTGCTGCCCCACGGAGACCCTCTGTTCCACTTCGTCCACGTTCACATCCACCTCGACGCGCACGGGCAGCGGTCCGGTTCAGTCGAGCGCCGGACACGGTGGACACGCGTCGGTAGCCTCGGCCAGGATCGACCCGCTCTCTCCACCGCACCAGCACCGGCCAAGGAAGGCTGACCCATGGCTTCGTTCTTCGACTCGTTCACCTCCAAGGAGATCGCGCAGATCAGTGCGCA
Organism: Sphingomonas paucimobilis; assembly: GCA_943371595.1. Lineage (GTDB taxonomy): Bacteria > Actinomycetota > Actinomycetes > Propionibacteriales > Nocardioidaceae > Nocardioides. The sequence goes on along the minus strand of CALRVO020000052.1, from coordinate 7,397 downwards.
CGGACGGCGGGTCAAGCTGCCCCAGGGCTGGTCGCCGATCTGGGAGGACACCCCGGCCGACAAGGCCTACATCCTGCTCGAGGGCACCGTCTCCGTACGCCGTGACGGCCAGGAGATCGCCCAGCTCGGCGCCGGCGACATCGTCGGGGAGGCCGCGATCGTCGGCCACACCCTGCGCACCGCCTCGATCGTCTCCCTGACGCCGCTGGTGGCCATCCACTTCACCGACGCCGACATCAAGGAGCTCCTCGACGAGATGCCGTCGTTCCGCGACAAGCTGACGGCCGTCGTCGAGGACCGGATGAAGGGCACGTCCACCTGAGCGACGACCCGCTCGACCGGCTCGACGCCTTCCTGCTCGGCGAGGCGCCCAGCCTCACGCGTCAGCAGGTCGTCGCGCAGTCCGGCGTACCCCTCGAGGACGCCGTGAGGCTGTGGGCCCTGCTGGGCTTCGCGCAGGTCGCCGACGACGAGGTCGTCTTCACCCCGGCCGACGTCGACGCCCTGCGCGCCGCCCAGGAGCTCGTCGGGCTCGGCATCCTCTCGGCCGAGCGGCAGGCCGCGCTGGTGCGCACCTGGGGCCGCAGCTTCGCCCGGCTCGCCGACTGGCAGACCAGCCTGCTGGCGACGGTCGCGCTCGAGAACGGGGCCGACCTCGACGAGAGCATCACCGCGCTCGCCTCCGAGGTCGTGCCGCGCGTCGAGGCCCTGCAGAGCTACGTGTGGCGTCGTCACCTGGTCAGCGCGGGCGCGCGCCGGCTCACCAGCGCCGACCCGGCGTCGGGCGCCTCGGCGCCCCTGACCGTGGTGTTCGTCGACATCGTCGGCTACACCTCGCGCAGCAAGTCGCTGACCGAGCACGAGCTGGTCGAGTGGCTGGAGCGGTTCGAGGACGAGACCGCCGCGCTCGTCGTGGCCGCCGGCGGCCGGATCATCAAGAACATCGGCGACGAGGTCCTCTTCGTGGCCGACGACGCCCGCGGCGCCCTCGACGTCGCCCTCGAGCTGTGCCGTCGCGGCGCCGACGACGACGACCCGTTCCCCGAGGTGCGGGCCGGCCTCGCCCACGGCGAGACCGTGCGCCGGCTCGGCGACGTCTACGGCGAGACCGTCAACATCGCCGCCCGGCTCACCTCCGTGGCCCGCCCCGGCGCCGTCCTGGTCGACCGGGGCGCCTACCTCGTGCTGACCGGGCAGGACGACGCCCCGGAGGGCGAGCACGACCCGGAGGCCCACCCCGACCTGCAGTTCCGTCGGCTCCGACGCCTCTCGGTCAAGGGCTACTCGCGGCTCGCCGCGTGGGCGGTCCGTCCGCGCGGCTGACCGCCCGCCGGTCCGCCACGGGTCGCCACCGACGAAGGGCCCCTCCCCTGCGTCCTAAGGGCCCTGGCCCGGCGCTCGTGCCACGCCTGTGATGGTGGCATGTCGGGGGGAGGAGACCTGCCATGCCCAGCGCACCCAGCGACCCGCACGCCGTCTTCATCTCCTACAGCTGGGACGACGAGGCCCACGTCGACGACGTCCTCACGCTCGCGCAGTGGCTGCGCTGGGGTGGCGTCGACGCCTGGCTGGACAGGTTCGACGCCCCGACCGAGCCGTGGCCGGTGTGGACCCGCCGCCAGGTCGCGGCGGCCGAGACCGTCCGGGTCGTCGGCTCCGAGCTCTACCGCCGTCGTGTCGTGCGCGAGCACCTCGACGGCACAAGCCCCGGGGCGACCTGGGAGGGCGCCATCATCAGCAACGAGGTCCACGCCTCGGTCGCGGACCCCGACACGTTCGTCCCGGTCGTGCTGTCGCCGGCCGACGCCGAGCACGTGCCGTTCTTCCTGGCCGGTCGGGTGGTCTACGACGTCAGCGACGACGACAGCCGCACCGACCTCTTCGCCCGGCTCACCGGGCAGCGGGACGCCGTACCGGGGCCGCTGCGTGCGATCCACCAGGTCGCGCGCGAGACCCTCGAGACGGCGTTGCCGGTCGGGCAGGACGTCCGCCACGTGCCGACCCGGCTGTCCACCACGGCCGCGCACTCCACCCCGACCCTGCGCCAGCTCGTCGAGGGCGACTGGGTCATCGACGTCCTCGACCCGACGGCCGGGCGCACCACCATGCGGCTGAAGGTGGACCGCACGGTGCTCGGCAAGCGCCGCTACGAGGGCGCGCTCGTCTCCGGCGACGTGCCGGGCTGGTCCAGCTCGGGTGAGTGGGAGGTGCTGGCGCCGGGCAACCGGGTGGTGTTCCGGGGGACGCAGGCGGCCGGGCCCCACCAGCCGGCCCCGCTGCAGGAGGTCTTCACCTTCGACGACGTCGGGCCCAGCGAGCTCAGCGGGGTCAACGCCGCGGGGTTCCCGGTCTCGTGGCACCGCCAGTGACGCCCGCTCAGTCGGGACCGGTCAGCGGGTCCGGCACCCCGGCCCGTCGCCACCGTGGCGCTCGACCAGCGCCACGTGGTGGCTCGCCGTCCGGTCCGCGCCCACGTTGACGGCGTACAGCGCGTCGAAGCCGTCGCCGCTCAGCCGCACGTTGGTCTCGGCCTGGTCGTCGGCGACCAGCGGGCACCGACAGCTGCCGGCCGGGTAGAAGACCCCGTCGACGTAGGTGTCCGCCCACCGCGCCCGCTGCGTGACGAGGCGGAGCCTGACCTTCTGCACGGTGCCGGAGCACGTGCCGGTGACGGGGCGCCTCAACGCGGCGTAGATCCAGCCGTCGCCGTCGGTCAGCGGTGGGACGGACGCCGGGTTGAGGTTGCCCAGGGTCGCGTCGTCGAGGGTGTAGGTCCGTCCGGCCGGGCAGACGATCTTGACCCGCCAGACGACCCTGAAGCCAGCGTGCTTGAGCGTGGCGGTGCGCGCCACCCACAGGTCGGCGTGGTGGACGTGGTCCCGGTCCTCGACCGGGTAGTACCCGGCGCCGCCGGCTCGGGCCGGTGACACCAGGGCCAGCAGTGCCGCGACGGTCGTGACGACGACGAGCAGGAACTTCTTCATGATCGGCCCCTCGAGGATCCGGTAGGTGGCCGCCTGCTGCGACGCACCGCGCTTGGAGACCCCACCCTGGGCGCTCCCGGCGGGCGACGAGCCGGGCCCCGGGGCACCCAGCGGCGGGACCTTCGTCCCGCCGACCCCGCGAGCCGACGGAATGCATCCGGCCCCGGCCCTGGTTGTCGCCCCCATGCGCATCTTCTTCACCGGAGGCAGCGGCAAGGCCGGCCGGCACGTCGCCACCCACCTCGCCGAGCAGGGCCACCAGGTCACCAACGCCGACCTCGTCCCCCTCGGGCACCCGGCGGTCGCCGACCTGCGCGTCGACCTCACCGACGCCGGCGAGACCTGGTCGGCCATGGCCGGCCTGGCCACGATGGCCGAGCTCGACCTGCCCGCGCAGCCGACGTACGACGCCGTGGTGCACTTCGCGGCCGTGCCGCGGATCCTGCTCACCTCCGACGCGACGACCTACGCCACCAACGTGCTCAGCACCTTCCACGTGCTCGAGGCGGCGACCCGCCTCGGCATCCGCAAGGTCGTCTTCGCCTCCTCCGAGACGACGTACGGCATCTGCTTCGCCCAGGGCGAGCGCAAGCCCCTCTACCTGCCCGTCGACGAGGAGCACCCGACGGTCCCCGAGGACGCCTACGCGATGTCGAAGGTCGCCGGCGAGGTCACCGCGCGCTCCTTCCAGGCCCGCACCGGCGCCGACGTCTACGGCCTGCGCATCAACAACGTCATCGAGCCGCACGAGTACGCCGAGCTGTTCCCGGCGTTCCTCGAGGACCCGGCGCTGCGCCGGCGCAACGTGTTCGCCTACATCGACACCCGCGACCTCGCCCAGCTGACCCAGCGCTGCCTGGAGACCGACGGCCTCGGCTTCCAGGTCTTCAACGTCGCCAACGCCGACCTGTCCGTCGCCGCGACGACGCAGGAGGTCCGGGAGCGGTTCTACGCCGGCGTCGAGGTACGCCGCGAGCTGGGTCGTGACGAGACGTTCTACGCCATCGACAAGGCGCGCGACCTCCTGGGCTACGAGCCGCAACACTCCTGGCGCGACGTGCTGTCCGACCCGGGCGCGGGTGGGACGCTCACCTCGTGACCCCCGACCTGTCCTGGCGCAGCAGGGCGCTGATCCTCACCGCAGCCTGGCTGGTCGTCCTCGGCGTGATGCTGCTCGTGGGCCTGCTCCTCACGCACCCCCAGCGGAGCAGCGTGGGCGTGTGGGACGACGACGTGGAGCGCTGGCTCGCCGACCACCGGACCGGCGGGCTCGACACGGCGGCCTCGGTCGGCACCTCGCTCGCCAACACGGTGATCGGCCTGGCGCTCGGGATCGTCGTGGCCGTCGCGGTGTCCTGGTGGCAGCGCTCGTGGCGCCCGGCGCTGTACGTCGCGGTGCTGCTGGCCGGCGCGTTCGCCCTCTACGTCGTCTGCACCCAGCTCGTCCCCCGCGACCGACCCCCGGTGCGGATCCTCGACCCGGGCCTGGTGCCCGACCACAGCTTCCCGTCAGGGCACACGATCACCAGCGTCGTGGTCTACGGCGGCACCGCGCTGCTGCTCGCCCACCTCGCCCCCGGTGCCCGCCGCTGGGTCGGCGTGCTGCTGGTGGTGCCGCCGGTCGTCGCGGTCTCCCGCCTCTACCAGGGCGCCCACCACCCGACCGACGTGCTCACCGCACTGGTCCTCGCCACGGTGTGGCTCGCCGTGGTGGCCCGGGTGCTGCTGCCGCCGGTCCGGACGCGGTCGACGCACCCCGACGACGCCCGGTCGGGGTCTGTCCCTGCGTGATCGACGGTGCGTGGCGCCTCGCGTCGCCGAGCCGGGCCCTCAGCCACGTACCGCCGGGACGTCGGTCCCGGTCAGCGGATGGTGACCTGGCGGTTGGCCAGGCCCGAGCGCGTCGAGCGCTCCTCGGAGGTCAGCGGGGTGGTGTCAGCCAGGGCCTCGTCGAGGGTCTTCTTGAAGGCGGCGGCCGGCTCCTCGAGCACGGCGGCGCCGGTGCCGTGCGGGAGCTCCCAGACCGGGGCGAGCAGGCCGTGGGCGCGGAACATGCCGATCAGGCGCGCCTCGGGGACGATCGCGTCGCGGCCGGAGGAGTGCAGCCGTGACAGGGCGTCGAGCAGCGCGTCCTCGGGCTCGGGCATCACCCAGCGCAGGAACTCCTTGGCGCCCATGTCGGTCCAGTACGCCGCCTCGACCGAGGTGAGCCGCGTCGCGGGCGAGGCGCCCTCGTTGGCCTGCTCCATGGCCTCGGCGAGGTCCTCGCGGTCCTCGACGTCGGCGAGCCAGAAGTCGTAGCCCTCGTGGACCGTGACGTCGAGGGTCTCGTTGGCGACCAGGTCCTGCAGCCGCGGGCCGGGGCCGGGAGGCGTGGTGAGCCCGATGACGCCGGGCGTCTCGGCAGCCAGCGCCGCCTCGAGCACGGCGGCCAGGTCGCGCGACGGGTCACCGAAGGAGTGCTGCACCTGCAGGCCGATCCAGACCTGGCCGCTCTCGCGCGACATCGCGGGGCTCGCGCCGGGCAGCATCGTGCAGAGCTGGACGACGCGGTCCTCGTGACCCTTGATGGTCAGCGGCGCCGTGGCCGCCGGCACCAGCTCGCGCAGCGCGACGATGTCGCACTCGCCGGGCAGGCCCTCGAAGGGGCGCGCGACGAAGACGTCGGCGCCGCCGGGCGCACCGTGGCAGGCCTTGTAGCGCTTGCCGGAGCCGCAGGGGCAGGGCTGCCGGGGACCGACCTCGCCGTCGGCGAGCGGAGCTGCGTCACGGGCCTTGGTACGGGACTTCTTCGCCATGGGTCCAGAACCTACCGACCGAGCTGCTCCAGGACGTAGGCCGGGCGGTCTGTGATCACGGCCTTGACCCCCGCGTCGAGGCAGATCTGGAGGTCCCGGTCGGTGTTGACGGTCCACACGTGCATGTCGCGGCCGCTGGCGGTGATCCGGCGCGCGAGCTTCTTGTGCTCGCGCAGCAGCTCGATGCCGGGCCCGACGATCCAGTCGGGGCCGATGACCCGGCGCAGCATCGACCAGTACTGGTACCTGTCGACGAGCTGGACCAGCTGGACCCCGGGGGCGGCCCGCTCGACGCGCTGCAGCGCGGTGAACGAGAAGCTCATGACCCGCACCGGCGAGCCCGGCTGGTCCCAGCCGAAGTCGCTGAGCATCTCCACCAGGCGCCGCTCGACGAGCCCGCCGTAGCGGGTGGGGTGCTTGGTCTCGATCGCCACCTCGACGCGCCGGTCGTAGTCGGCGACGGTCTCGAGCAGCTTGCGAAGGGTCAGCACCCCGTCGAGGGTCTCGTCGCGCTCGGGCGCCTCGTCGTCGAGCTCGGCCCAGGGGTTCTTCCACGCCGCGAAGTCGAGCTCGTTGAGCGCGGCGAGGTCCATCGTCGAGACCAGGCCGGGCTGCTGCGCCGTACGCCGCAGGTCGCGGTCGTGGACGCAGACCAGGTGCCCGTCGGCGGTGAGCCGCACGTCGCACTCGAGTCCGTCGGCGCCGACCTCGAGGGCGGCGAGGTAGGCACCGAGCGTGTGCTCGGCCTTCTCGTAGCTGGCCCCCCGGTGGGCGACGACCTGCAGGGTCACGGAGTCAGTGTGCCGCAGGTCGGCAACGCAGGGGCGCGGGCACGGCTACTTCTTGATCGTGCCGCGCAGGACGTTGATCACGCACTGGGTCGCGCCCTCGCCCACGTCGGCGCTGAGCTCCCACTCGCGCTCCTGGTCGGGCTTGACGCCCCGCACCACCTGGTAGCCGAGCGCCAGGACGTCGGAGGTGGCGTTGGTCCAGCTGATGGTGACCACGTAGCCGGTCGACGCCGTGGTCGGGTTGGTGAGCGTGCCGCTGACGGTCTGCGTGCCGGGCGAGGTCTCGCAGGTGGTCGGGTCCCAGTCGACGTCTGCGACGGCGCCCTCGGCCCGGCCCACCTGGGGCGGGGTCGGCAGGTCGGGGGGTGACGTGGTGATCGCGGTCGGCGAGCCCGACGGGGACGCCGTGTCGCCGGCGGTCTCGCCCGCACCGTCCCCGCTCCGGTCGCCGCTCTCGTCGTCGCCGCTGCACCCGGCCAGGGACATCGCCACCACCGGGACGAGCAGCAGGGGCGCCCAGCGCCGCACGCGCGTCTTCATGGCGTCATCGTGCCCGAAGGAGCGACCGGGACGCGACGGGACCCACCACGGGCACCCGACGCGCCGACGTCTCGCCGTTTGCCCGGTACGCCGCAGGGTAGGTCGGTCCCACCGACCACACCGAGGAGCAGCCATGGGCCAGCCAGACGACGTACCGGCCGGGACGGCACCCACGACCGTCCCCACGAGCCCCGTCCCCACGAGCCCCGTCCCCACCAGCCCCGTTCCCGCGGTGCTGCCGGACCTGTCAGGCGCGCAGGCGGCGCTGTCGGACCTGCAGCTGC
>CALRVO020000051.1:0-13070 GCA_943371595.1 Sphingomonas paucimobilis | reverse complement strand
GTAGATGCCGCTGATCGGGCGGACGTCGAGGTAGTCACGGCCGTGGGCCAGGCTGATGTAGCGGTCGTCGGGCTCGGTGTCGTGGCACGGGTCGTGGGCGTGCCAGCCGGCGTCCCACCACTCGACCCACGCGTGCGACGAGCCCGTGACGGTCGCGCCGGGCACCGGGTCGTCGTCGGGGTGGCGGTAGCCGGAGACGTAGCGGGCGGGGATGCCGATCGTGCGCAGCCCGCCGACCACCAGGTGGGCGAGGTCCTGGCACACGCCGCCGCGCTGCTGCCACGCCGTCGCCGCGCTGCCGCGCACGTCGGTCACGCCGGGGGCGAACTCGACCTCGTCGTGCACCAGTGCGCACAGGTCGCGCGCGGCGTCGCCGGGCAGCTCGTGGTCGGCCGCGACCTGCCGGGCGCGCTGGGCGAAGTCGGCCGGCGGGGCGACCAGGTCGGGCAGGGTGAGGAACTCGGTCCAGCGGTCGGAGACGTCGCGGTCGGCGACCTGCTCCCAGCTCAGCTGGGCCGGGCGCGGCGCCGGCCGGTTGGTCTGCACCGTCGAGGTCGCGGTGACCGTCATCGTCTCGTGCGGGTCGACGACCTCGAAGGCCGTGACCGCGGTGCCGAAGTAGTCGGCGTAGGCGAAGGTCCACGGCTTGGGGCTGACCTCGAGCCGGGTGTGCACCACGATCTGCTCGGGCGTGGTCACCGGGGTCAGACGGGCCTGGTTGTAGGACGCGACGGCCTTGCCGTCGTACTCGAACGTGGTCGTGTGCACGACCCTCAGCTGCATGCTCATCCTTACGCTCCGCCCATCCCGTGCCAGGCCAGGGACTCGGCCCCGGCGAAGAAGCGCTTGGTGACCGCCTCGGTGGCCAGCGCGCAGGTGCGCTGCAGCCGCTCCATCTCGGTGGGCAGGTCGGCGACCACGTCGGCCAGCGAGCGGTACTCGAGCTCGGCGCGGGTGCGGCCGATCAGCCGCTGGGCGTCGTTCTGGATGCCGGCGCGCTGACCCGAGACCTCGAGGTTGTCGAGGCACTGCTCGGCCCGGTTGAGCGAGAAGACCACCGAGCGCGGGAACAGCCGGTCGAGCAGCAGGAACTCGGCGGCCGCCCGCTCGGTCGACAGCCCGCGGTAGGTGCGCAGGAACGCCTCGTAGCCGCCGCAGGCACGCAGCGTGCTGGTCCACTGGTCGGTCGTGCCGCTGGTGACCGACGCCGTGGCGACCAGCCGCGAGGTCATGTCGGCGCGCTCGATGCAGCGTCCGAGCATCAGGAACTGCCAGCCCTCGTCGCGGGTCATGGTCGCGTCGGCGGTGCCGTTGATCAGCGCCGCCCGCTCGCGGACCCACTGGAAGACGTGCGGCGTACGACGCGTGGCGAACCGGCCCGAGACGATGTCGAGGTAGGCGGTGTTGATGACCTCCCACATCGGCACCGACAGGGTCTCGCGAGCCCGCCGGGCGCTCTCGCGGGCCGCCGCGATCGCCGCGGCGATCGAGACCGGTGAGGACGGGTCGTAGGCCAGCGTGGTCAGCACGAAGCCGAGGTCGACGTCGTCGGGGGTCTCCTCGACCCCCATGATCGACAACAGCCCGTGGCAGGTCTCGTCGACGTCGAGGGTGGCGTCCTCGAGCAGCAGCGAGGTCTGGACGTCGAGGATGCGGGCGGTGTCCTCGGCGCGCTCGACGTAGCGACCGATCCAGAACATCGACTCGGCGATCCGGCTCAGCATCGTGAGACCCCCTGCTGCTGCTGCTGCTCGGCCTGCTCGTGCATCGCGGTGATCGCGGGGCCCGGTGTCTCGGGCTGGGTGGCGACCGGTGGCGGTGCCGGGGGCTCCGGGGTCTCGACGGGCTCGACGGGCTCGACGGGCTCGACGGGCTCGTCGGCTGAGGGATCGAGCTCGCGGTGGGAGATCGGGGGACCGGCGATCACCCAGGTGTCCTTGGACCCGCCGCCGCGCGAGGAGTTGACGATCAGCTCGCCCTCGGCGAGCGCCACGCGGGTCAGGCCCCCGGGCAGCACCCACACCCGGTTGCCGTCGTTGACGGCGAACGGCCGCAGGTCGACGTGACGCGGACCGAACCGGCCCTCGACGAAGGTCGGCACGGTCGAGAGCTGCACCACCGGCTGGGCGATCCAGTCGCGCGGGGACTCCAGGATCTTGGTGCGCAGCTCGTCGAGCTCGGGGCGGGTGGCGCGCGGACCGATGACGATGCCCTTGCCGCCGGAGCCGTCCACGGGTTTGAGGACGAGCTCGTCGAGCCGGTCGAGGACCTCCTCGCGGGCCTCGGCGTCGCCGACGCGCCAGGTGTCGACGTTCTTGATCACCGGCTCCTCGGAGAGGTAGTAGCGGATGATGTCGGGCAGGTAGGTGTAGACGAGCTTGTCGTCGGCGACGCCGTTGCCGACGGCGTTGGCCAGCACGACGTTGCCGGCGCGGGCGGCGTCGATCATGCCGGGGCAGCCGAGCATCGAGTCGGCGCGGAAGTGCACGGGGTCGAGGAACTCGTCGTCGACCCGGCGGTAGATCACGTGCACCGGCGCCAGGCCCTGGGTGGTGCGCATCATCACGCGCCCGCGGCGGCACTCGAGGTCGCGGCCCTCGACGAGCTCGACGCCCATCGTGCGGGCCAGCAGGGCGTGCTCGAAGTAGGCGCCGTTGTAGACGCCCGGCGTCAGCACCACGACGGTCGGGTCGATGACGCCGGCGGGGGCAGCGGCGCGCAGCGCGGCCAGCAGGCGTTGGGGATAGGCCGCCACCGGGCGGATCCGGTGGGCCGCCGTCGTCTCGGGCAGCGCCGAGGTGATCGCGCGCCGGTTGGTCATGACGTAGGAGACCCCCGACGGCACGCGGACGTTGTCCTCGAGGACCCGGAACTCGCCGTGGTTGTCGCGGATCAGGTCGATGCCCGAGACGTGCACGCGGACGCCGTTGGGGGGCCGGACGTTGGCGGCGGCGCGGTGGTAGTGGCTGGAGGTGGTGATCACGCGCCGGGGGATCACGCCGTCGTCGAAGACCTGGCCCGCGTCGTAGACGTCGGCGAGGAACATCTCGAGCGCCTTGACCCGCTGCTGCACGCCCGCGTCGAGCTGGGACCAGGTGTCCTGCTCGATGACGCGCGGCAGGATGTCGAGCGGGAACGCGCGCTCCTCGCCGCCGATGTCGAAGGTGACGCCCTGGTCGAGGTAGCTGGCCTGCAGCGCCTCGACCCGGGTGACGAGCTCGGGGGTGGTGAGGTCCTGCAGGCTCCGGCGCAGCCCGCGGTAGGGCGGTCGCAGGCCGTCACCGGCGAACATCTCGTCGTACGCCGGTCCGGTGCTCTGGTAGCCCTCGAACATCCCCATGCAGGGACCTTAGTGCGAGACCGACCTCACACCGTGAGGCAGTATCCGCTCATGGTGGACACGGACGGCGCTCGGGCCACGGAGCGCCTGGTCGAGGCGATGCGGCGCTTCGAGGACGACCCCGACACGCGGGACGCACTGGTGGCGTCCGCCGTCGAGTGCCTGGTCGTCGGGGTCGACTCGCCCTCGCTGCGCGAGCTGGCGGGGGCGACGTACGGCGCCCCTCACGAGGTGCTCGAGCCGCTCCTGGACGGCGTCGTGGACGAGCTCGGGCTGCCGGGGCGACCGGGGGTCCTGGCCGAGGACACCGACGCGACGGCTGCTGCCCGGGCCGCCGTCGACCTGGTGCTGCGCGACGCCCGGTCGTCCGGTCTGGCGCTCGAGGTCGGGGTGAGGGTGGAGCACGACGCCTACGGCTCGGGACTGGTCCGTCTCGACCTGCCCGACGGCACCGGGTCCGGTGTGTGGGTGGACGGGAGGGAGGACGACCCGGTCGACGAGCTCGTCCGCGTCACCGACTCGGTGCACGACTGGCTGGTGGAGGCGCTCCCGTCGCGCGGTCTGCCGACCAACTGGCCGCGCTGCCCGCAGCACCCCGACACCCACCCGCTCGAGGTACGCCGCCACGGCGGCACCGCGGCGTGGACCTGCCCGCGGTCGGGGGTCGCGCACGCCACGGTCGGCGAGCTGGGGAGCAGCAGCTGAGGTCGGGCGGGCTCAGGGGAGGGTGAGCACCTCGGCGCCGGTGGGAGTGACCACGAGCGTGTGCTCGAACTGCGCCGAGGGCCGTCGGTCGGCGGTGACGACCGTCCACCCGTCGTCCCACATCTCCACCTCGCGGGTCCCGAGGTTGAGCATCGGCTCGATGGTGAACGTCATCCCGACCTCGATCAGGTCGTCGTGCTCGGGGTCGTCGTAGTGAGGCACGATCAGCCCGGAGTGGAACGCCGTGCTGATGCCGTGGCCGGTGAACTCGTGCACCACGCCGTAGTCGAACCGCTTGGCGAAGGACTCGATGACCCGGCCGATCACGTTGATGCGCCGACCGGGTCGGACCGCCTTGATGGCGCGGTCGAGCGCCTCGCGGGTGCGCTCGACGAGCAGCCGGGTCTCCTCGTCGACGTCGCCGGCCAGGAAGGTCGCGTTGGTGTCGCCGTGCACGCCGTCGAGGTAGGCGGTGATGTCGATGTTGACGATGTCGCCGTCCTCGACCACGCGACTGTCGGGGATGCCGTGGCAGACGACCTCGTTGACGCTCGAGCACAGCGACTTGGGGAACCCGCGGTAGCCCAGCGTCGAGGGGTAGGCGCCGTGGTCGCAGAGGAACTCGTGACCGATCCGGTCGAGCTCGTCGGTGGTGACCCCGGGCCGGACGGCCGCACCGACGAGGTCGCGCGCCTGGGCGGCCAGCCGACCGGCGACGCGCATCCGCCCGATGGTGTCGGCGTCCTGGACGGCGGGGCCCTCGTAGGGGGCCGGAGCCTCGCGGTCGACGTACTCGGGTCGCGCGATCTCGCGGGGGACCGGACGTCGCGGCGACAACGCGCCGGGGGTGATGGCTGCTGCGGTCGGGGTCACGTGGGTTGAGTGTAGTTTCGGCGGCATGCCCGATCAGCCGGAGTACTGGTACTGCATCAAGCACAGCCGCGTCGAGGGTCGTGACGGCTGCCCCAACAAGGAGCGTCTCGGGCCCTACCCCAGCGAGGCCGAGGCCGCGCGCGCCATCGAGACCGCGCACGAGAAGAGCGAGGCCTGGGACCGCGACCCGGACTGGAACGACGAAGAGCTGGAAGATTGAGGCAGCGCCGCCGCGTCGCCAAGGCCCCTCAGGCGGTCGACTTCTGGCCCTTCGGGGGCATGATCCTGATGGCGGCCGCCTTCTTCCTCTACGCCGTCAGCGGCATCGTCGCCCCGTGGTGGGCCGTGGTGCTCCTGGTCCTGGTCTGGCTGGCTGCGTTCGCCCAGGCGTGCGCGTGGTGGTCGCCCCACCCGCGCCGGATCACGGTGCTCGCCCTGGGGCTCGTGGTCCTGTGGTTCGCCGTGCTCGTCGGCGGGGGTGTCTGGCTCGACTGGTCGGCCTGACTGGTCGGCCTGATCCGGTCGGCCTGACCGGTCGGCCTGACCCGGTCAGGCCGGGCGGACGAGCAGCACCTTGCCCTGGCCGCCGTCGGCGTCGGTGCACACCAGGAGGTTGCCGTTGCGCAGCTGGGTGACGGTGCGCAGACGGCCGAAGGTGCCGTCGAGGGCCGCAGGCGTGGACACGCCCTGGAGGTTGCCCTTGGCGCCGAAGCGCATTGCCAGCAGACGCTCACCGGCCAGGGTGGCGACGAAGAGGGCGCCGTCGAGGCTGCCCCACTGCTCGCCGTAGACGAAGGTCGCGCCCGAGGTGGCGACCGTGGGCGTGCCGGAGCGCCACCGGGCACCGACCTGACGACCCGGGAGCCGCTGGTCGGTCATCGGGACCTGCTCGTTGTAGCCGGGCACGGGGTTCCAGCCGTAGTCGCCGCCACGGACGAGCAGGTTGACCTCGTCGTCGCGGAAGCTGCCGTGCTCGACCGACCACAGCGAGCCGTTGCGGCGCTGGGCGAGGCCCTGGACGTTGCGGTGGCCGTAGGTGGTGACGTAGCGCTTGGCGCGGATCGGCGAGCGCAGGAACGGGTTGGTGCGCCACGGCTTGCCGGTGAACCGGTTGAGCTGGAGGGTCTTGCCGCCCAGCGAGCGCAGGTTGCGGGGGTTGGTGCCGACGGCGGCGTCACCGGTGCCGACCAGGAGCGAGCCGTCGCGGGTCACGAGCAACCGGCAGCCGCCGTGCCGGCCGCTCGTGGTGGGCAGGCCGGTCAGCAGCGCCCGCTTCAGGGTGGCGCGACGCTCGGTCTTGTCGAGGGTCCAGGCGTTGACCCGGATGTCGTGGCCCGGGCCCTCCTTCTCCCAGCCGCTGCAGGTGTAGAAGCGCCGGTTGCTGGCGAAGGCGGGGTCGACGGCGAGACCCATGAGCCCGGTCTCGCCGGAGGTCCAGATGCGGGCGGTCGGGAACCGGATCGCGCGCTTGGTGCCGTCGGGCTTGCTCAGCGTGAGGCGGGCCGGGTCGCGCTCGGTGACGAGCAACGACCCGCTCGGCAGCTCCTTGACGTCCCACGGGTGGTTGAGCCCGGCGACCCGGGTCGACACCTGCAGGCCGGGGACGGCTCGGGTCTCGGACCGCCCCTCGACCTGGCCCGGGACGGTGCGGACGTCGATCACGGCGCTCGCGGCGCAGGCCGGCAGGAGCGGGGCGACCAGGGCGAGGGCGGCAGCGGTGGCGAGGGCTCGACGCATGGTCGACACGGTACGCCGCCCCGCCGACAGGAGGGTGGCTCGTCGAGGTCGACGTGGTGTCTCGGCGTCGTGCGACCGCCCTGCCGTGGGCACCCCCCGGGGGCTTGGCGCGGCGTGGCCGCGCGGACCCGTGGTCGGGTGCCCTCGTCGTACGCCCCACTGCGGCGTCACGTCACCCACAAAGGCGAGCGGGAACAACCACGAGCCTGGCATGGTTGCCACGCCGACACCGCCACGGCCACCACGCCACGAACTGCCGAAGGATCCCCAAGATGACGCTCACCAGCAACGCCGACCGGCTCTCCGTCCTCGAGGACAGGCTGACCGCGCTGCGCGCCGAGCGCGACCAGGCCCAGGCCGAGACCCGCGCCGAGGCCGTGGGCGACGTGGTCGACCGCGCCACCAACGTCGAGGCCAGCATCCGCCAGTCGATCCTCGAGGAGCGCATCGCCGCGCTCGAGCTCGAGATCGCCGAGGCCGCCCGCACCGAGCACGTCGACGGCGTCGTGTCGGTCGGCGACACCGTGACCCTCGACTTCGGCGACGGGCCCGAGTCGTTCTCGATCGGCTCGGTCGAGCAGGCCGTGGCCGGCGTCGAGACCATCACCCCCAGCAGCCCCCTCGGCCAGGCCATCCTCGGCGCGGCCGTCGGCAGCACCGTGACCTACACGCCCCGCAAGGGCGTCTCCCTCTCCGCCACGATCGTCTCCACCGTCTGACGGTCCGCCTGAGCTCCGGCCTGGCGGGGTCGCGGCCCGGGCGGCTTGCGGCTTCCCCGGTCGGGGTCAAGGGCTCGTCTGCCCCGGATCCGTGCGATGGCGCGGTTCGCGGGACGAGATGGCTGGTTCGGCCCCCTGATCCGTGCGATCGCGCGGTTTGCGGGACGAGATGGCTGGATCGGCCCCCCTGATCCGTGCGATGGCGCGGTTCGCGGGACGAGATGGCTCGGTCAGCCCCCTGATCCGTTCGATCGCACGGATCACGGGCGGCCCTTGCGCCCCCGGCCGCTCGCCCGGCCGGGGACAACCGTCAGAAGGTGTGTTCGGGGCCGGGGAAGGTGCCCGCCTTGACGTCGGCGTCGTAGTCGCGGGCGGCCTGGAGCAGGACGGTGTGGAGGTCGGCGTACTGCTTGACGAAGCGCGCCATCCTGCCCTGGCGCAGGCCGAAGGCGTCCTGCCACACGAGCACCTGGCCGTCGCAGTCGGGGCCGGCGCCGATGCCGATGGTCGGGATCGCGAGCTGCTGGGTCACCTGGCCCGCGGTGTCGCCGGGCACCATCTCCATCACGACGGCGAAGGCGCCGGCCTCCTGGATCGCCAGCGCGTCCTCGACGACGCGTGAGCCCGACTCGCCCCGGCCCTGGACGCGGTAGCCGCCCAGGGTGTGCTCGGACTGCGGGGTGAAGCCGATGTGGGCCATCACCGGGATGCCGCCCTCGGTGAGCTTGCGGATCTGCGGCGCCATCTCGACGCCGCCCTCGAGCTTGACGCAGTGGGCGCCACCCTCCTTCATGAAGCGCACGGCGGTCAGGTAGGCCTGCTCGGCCGAGGCCTGGTAGCTGCCGAAGGGGAGGTCGCCCACGACGAGCGCGCGGCGTACGGACCGCGAGACGGCGCGGGTGAGGGGGAGCAGCTCGTCGACGGTCACCGGCAGCGAGGTCTCGTTGCCGTAGACGTTGTTGCTGGCGCTGTCGCCGACCAGCAGGACCTCGATGCCGGCCTCGTCGAAGGTGGCCGCGGCGTACTGCTCGTAGGCCGTCAGCATCGAGAACCTCTCACCGCGCTCCTTCATCTCGCGCAGGTGGTGGGTGCGGACGCGCTTGGTGGGCGCCGCGTTGGCGGGGCTGGCGGGGGTGGCGGGGCCGCTGCCGTAGGGCGCGGTCTCCTCGGGCGTGCTCATCGTCGAGTCTCCGATCGGTGTCGTCTCGCGGCCTCCTGATGAGGTCCACGGACAGGACCCAGGCTAGGCCGATCCGATCACACGTGGCGTGTGGGTCGGGTCACGCGCGCCGGGGTTGCCACCGGGAGCGAGGGGGTACGACGGGGCCGTGTCCAGCATGCCGCCGCCCCCGCCACCCTCGTCGCCCCCGCCACCGCCCCCGCCGCCGCCCCCTCCGCCGTCCCAGCCGCCATCCCCTCAGCCCGGTCAGCCGGTCGAGGTGCGGATGAGTGCGGCCACGATGCGCGAGACGGGGTTGCGCTTCGCGCTGGGCCTGGCCGTCGCCTTGGCGCTCGCGCTGGTGCCCAACCGGCGCACCGAGGACTGGAGCACCCTGGGCCGCGTCGGGCTCGTGGCGTTCGTGGTGGTGCTGATCGTCGTGGTCGCCGCGTGGCTGCCCGTGCGGTTCGTCGTCGACCAGCGCGGCCTGACCGTACGCCGCCTCGGGGGGTTGACGCGCACGGTCGGGTGGGCCCAGCTCGGCCGTGGCGTGTACGTCGACCAGCTGGCCGCGACGGCGCGGGGCGGGACGCAGACCACCAGTCGGCTGTTCCTGCGCGACCAGGCCGGCCGCAGGGTCCTCCAGCTCAACTCCCAGACCTCCGGGCGAGAGGAGCTGCTGGCCCTCGCGTCCGCGCTCGGCCAGGACCGTTTCGACTACGTGCCGGGGCCGGTCAACGGCAAGGAGCTGGGGCGGCAGTACCCGGGGATGGTGTCGGTCCTCGAACGACGACCGGTGCTCGTCGCGATGCTGGCCACCGTGGTGATCGTCGCGGTCGTGGTCGTCGGGGTACTGCTGTTCGCCGACGTCTGAGCATCGGCCGGGACGGGCTTCAGCCGGCGAGCTCCTCGAGCAGCCCGGCCAGCGCCACCTCGTCGTCGGCGGTCCCGGTGTGCGGGGCTTCGAACCAGTCGGCGTACTGGCTGACCTCGTCGAGGCGCCACTCGAGGTCGAACATCTCGAGCATCGACGCGTCCCCGACCGCGACGGCGCGCAGGTCGCGCTCGGCGGGCGCGAGCAGCAGCGACTCCCAGTCGACGAGCCGGGGGCCGTCGACTGTGAGCAGCTGGTTGTGCACGCCGGGCTCGCCGTGCGTGACGACCCAGGGCTGGTCGGGTGCGTCCCGGGCGTGACGGTGGTACGTCGTCACCCAGGTGCCGATCGTGTCCAGCCGCACGGCGATCGCCTCCCGGGCCTGCTCCCCGAGCGGTCCGGCGTCCCAGGGCCGGCGCACGCGCTCGGTCAGGTCGTCGGCGAGGCCGGGTCCGACCAGCGGCCGCCAGCGCCGCAGCCCCGCCGGCGGGTCGGCGGCGTGGAGCCGCCCCAGCATCGACCCGGTCACCGTCGCGTCGAGGGCCTCCGGCCGGGTGCCGTCGAGCCACGGGGTCACGCTGAGCGCACCGGCGCCCAGCGGTACGACCCACGGCTCGAGACCGGCGTGCACGAAGTCGAGACCGGCCGCCGCGAGCGCCCCGGCGGCGGCGTACGTCGCGCCGAGCGAGTCGAGGTCGTGCGTCGCGCCGACGGCGTCGAGGGTCACGAACAGCAGGGGGCGACCGGCCTCGGAGGCGACCCAGTGGTGGGCGCCGAAGCCGAGCGGAAGGTGTGAGACCGCGTCGGCCGATCGAGCCCAGTGGCGACGTACGACGTCGAGGACGTCGGTGTCGTCGAGCCCGACCGGTGGCTCACGCATCCGCGGGCACGAGCGGCCGGCGTCCGGCCACCGACACGACGACCAGGCAGAGCAGGGCGACGGCGATCGCTCCGACGAGCGCGGGGATGCCGCCGCCGAAGGCACCGAGCAGGTAGGGGAGCGCGAAGCCGAGGTAGGTCAGGGCGTAGAAGACCGCGACGGTGGCGCCGCGCTCGTCGGGGTGCGACAGCCGCTCGACCTCGCGCAGCCCCGACACCAGCACGCAGCCGTAGGCGCCGCCGAGCAGGGGCGCGCTGACGAGCAGCAGCCAGCGCTCGTCGGTGGCCAGGGCCAGCACGCCGATCGACGCACCGACCAGGGCCGCGGCCAGCCCGACCTGGCCGGCCAGCAGCGGACGACGGTCGTCGAGTCGTCGGGCCACGCCCTGCACCAGCACCCCGCAGCCCAGCGTGATGCCCGACAGCACCCCGACGAACGCCAGCGCACCGGACTGCGACCCGCCGATCTCGCCGGGCAGGTAGGCGATCGAGAGCGCCGCGCACCCGAACACCCAGGGTGCCGACGGGGCCACCACCAGCAGGAAACGACGGCGGCGGGTGACGTCGGGGACGCCGATCAGCGGCCGCAGCACGACGCCCACCGGGCGTGGCCCGGGCACCCGCAGCATGAGCAGCAGGGCGAGGAAGCCGAGCACGAGGTGGGGCAGGTACGGCGTCTCGAGGGGTCGCGGTACCCACTGGGCGACCAGGCCGGTGACGAGGGGCCCGGCCCCGAAGCCGGCCGAGAGTGCGATCGCGGCGCGCTTGGGACCGGCACCGGTCTCGGACAGCTCCGAGACCCACGCCGTCGCGGCGCTGAACACGACGCCGGAGCACGCGCCCGCCAGCAACCGCCCGGCGGCCAGGCCGGCCACGGACTCGTGCTCGACCACCAGCAGCACCGTCGCCAGCGGTGACAGTGCCACGAACGGCAGCACCACTGCGCGCCGACCCCAGCGGTCGGACGCGGCGCCGCCGACGAGCAGCGCGGGCACCAGCCCGGCGGCGTACACCCCGAAGAGGAAGGCGCGGGTCTGCACCGACATGCCGAGCTCGTCGCGGTAGGCGATGAGAAGCGGGGTGAACTGGTTGGCACCCCAACCGACGGCGAACATCGCCAGCGCGATGCGCTGCCAGGACCTCATGTCCTGACCGTAAGCGCTGGGGGCGCCAGGGCGGTCGTCAGGCTCCGCCGGTGCCGGCGTTGCAGAGCCAGTTGATCCCGAACTTGTCCTTGACCTGGCCGAAGTGGTCGCCCCACGGCGCCTGCTCGAACGGCACGTCGACGTGCCCGCCCGCGGCGAGGGCCCCGAACCAGCCGCGGATGGTCTCGACGTCGTCGCCGCTGATGCTGATGTGACCGTTGGGCGTGCTCTCGGGGTGGGTGCTGGGGGCGTCGGCGCCCATCAGGGCGAAGCCCTCCGAGACCGTCAGCTGGGAGTGCATGATCTGGGACTGCTCGTCCTCGGGCACGCCCATGCCGCCGTAGTCGGCGAACGTGGTGGAGGTGAGGTCGCCTCCGAAGACCGACTGGTAGAACGCCATGGCGTCGGCGGCCTGGCCGCGCCAGCTGAGGTAGGGGTTGAGGCGGGTGGTCATGTCTGCTCCTTCAGGTGGGTGGTGCGGTGGGTGAGGTCAACGGGTGGTGCGAGCGGTGCCGGCGGCGTCGGCCGCGGCCTCGAGGTCGGCCACGACGATCCGGGTCATCGCCAGCATCGCCCGGGTGGCGGCGTCGGCCCGTGCGGGGTCGGGGTCGGAGACCAGCTCGTAGAGCCGGGTCGGCACGACCTGCCACGAGACCCCGAAGCGGTCCCGCAGCCACCCGCACACCGATTCCTCGCCGCCGTCGGACAGCGAGTGCCAGTAGTAGTCGACCTCGGACTGGTCGCGACAGCTGATGCTGAACGACACCGCCTCGGTGAAGGGGAACGCCGGCCCGCCGTTGATCCCGCGGAACGTCGTGCCGTCGAGGGTGAACTCCCCGGCCATCACCGTGCCCTTCTCGCCCGGGCCGGCGTCGCCGTGGCGCGTCAGGTGGCCGATCGACGACCTCGGGAAGATCGAGGTGTAGAACGCCGCGGCCTCCTCGAGGTCGTCGTCGAACCACAAGCACGGGCTGATGCTGGTCATGGTGCCGCCTCGTGGTCGTCGTGGTCGTCGTGGTGTCGAGGAGGCAGACCCCGGTGCGCCGCGCTTCTCATCGCCCGTGCCTCCCTAGACTCCCGAACTGTGGACTTCTACTCCGCCTACGCCCACGGCTTCGCCCGGGTCGCGGCCTGCACCCTGCCGGTCGCCATCGCCGACCCGGCGACCAACGCCGAGCGGGTGGCCGAGCAGGCGCGCGCCTGCCACGACGAGGGCGTCGCGGTGGCGCTGTTCCCCGAGCTCTGCCTCAGCGGCTACGCGCTCGACGACCTGTTCCTGCAGGACACGCTGCTCGATGCCGTCGTCGAGGCGGTCGACGAGGTCGTCACCGCGAGCATCACGCTGCGCCCGGTCATCGTCGTCGGGGCACCCCTGCGCCACGCCGGCCGGGTCTACAACTGTGCGTTGGTCATCCACGGTGGGCGCCTGCTGGGCGTCGCGCCCAAGGCGCACCTGCCCACCTACCGCGAGTTCTACGAGCGCCGCTGGTTCGCGGCCGGCGACGACCTCGACGGCTCCGACATCACCGTGGGCGAGCACCTGGCCCCGTTCGGCACCGACCTGCTCTTCCGCGCCGACGACCTGCCCGACCTGACCTTCCACGCCGAGATCTGCGAGGACATGTGGGTCCCGGTGCCC
>CALRVO020000050.1:0-13195 GCA_943371595.1 Sphingomonas paucimobilis | reverse complement strand
CGATCGCCTGCGCCTGCTCGGCATGCAGGTCACCACGAGCGGTCGCGGCCCGGGTCGGCTCCAAGTCGCCCAGAGCGTCGGCGAGCTTGACCTTCGCCCGCGCCGTACGCCGGGTGACCCCGGTCGTGCGCTGGACCCACCGCGACACGTCGCGACACTGCGCCGCACCCGCCAGGTCGAGCACCTGGGCCTGGCCGATCGCCCGGGCCTCGACCTCGGCCACACCCGCTGCGACCTTGGCCGCCAACGCGACCACCCGGGTGGTCGTGGCGGCGTCCATCGACCAGGTCGGCACCTCGGCCAGACCCTGCAGGTCGCCGAGCACCGTGCACAGCAACGCCTCGATCGGGTGACCCGATCGGGGTGTCGCAGTGGTGTCGGTGGGCTCGGCCATGACCCCATCCCAGCACCGACCACCGACAGTCCTGGGTCGAGTTTCCCGCTCAACCACGGGCGTTGTGGACAACCCACCGACCACCCTCGCCTGTGGACGACTCCTGGTCATCTCCACCGGCCTGGCCCCCGAGAACCGTTCTGCCACAGGCATAGCCGGACGACCGCAGCGTGTGCGGCCCGACTCGGAGCGGGCGTTGCCTAGGGTGGGGGCCGTGAAGCGCGCCGTCCGTCCCCCCACGCCCCACCCGTCGGGAGCTCGGCCGCCGGCGATCCCGCGGGAGCTCGTGCCGAAGCACGTGGCGATCGTGATGGACGGCAACGGTCGCTGGGCTCAGCAGCGTGGCCTGCCGCGCACGCGGGGGCACGAGGCGGGGGAGGCGTCGCTGTTCGACGTCGTGGAGGGGGCGATCGAGATCGGGGTCAAGGCCGTGTCGGCCTACGCCTTCTCGACGGAGAACTGGACCCGCTCGCCCGACGAGGTCAAGTTCCTCATGGGGTTCAACCGCGACGTGATCCGCCGCCGACGCGACGAGATGCACGAGCTGGGGGTGCGGGTCCGGTGGGCCGGGCGTGCGCCGCGGCTGTGGAAGTCGGTGATCAGGGAGCTGCAGGTCGCCGAGGAGCTGACGCGTGACAACGACGTGCTCACCCTGACGATGTGCGTCAACTACGGGGGGCGCGCCGAGCTGGCCGACGCCGCCCGGTCGATCGCGCGCGAGGTGGCTGCCGGCCGGCTCAACCCCGACAAGGTCGACGAGAAGACCTTCGCCAAGCACCTCTACGTGCCCGAGCAGGCCAACGCCGACCTCGTCTGGCGCACCTCCGGTGAGCAGCGGCTGTCCAACTTCGTGCTGTGGCAGGCGGCGTACGCCGAGATGGTCTTCACCGACATCCTGTGGCCCGACGTCGACCGGCTCGCCCTGTGGCGGGCGATCGAGATCTACGCCGAGCGCGACCGGCGCTACGGCCGGGCCTGACCTCAGCCAGCGGCGTTCTTGAGGAGCCAGGAGTCGGCGACCACGTCGACCACCGGCTCGTCGTGCGTGACGTCCTCGGAGGTGATCGTGTCCTCGAGCCTCACGGGCTCGGGAAGCGCGGTGAACCGGCGGTCGCTCATGACCCGACGGTACGCCGACCGCGGCACCCTGCACAGGTCCCGAAGAGCTCCAGGGTGTGGCTGACGTCGACGAACCCGTGCTCGTCGGCGACGGCCCGGGTCCACCGCTCGACCGCGGGCCCCTCGATCTCCTCGGTCGCGCCGCACTCGCGGCAGACCAGGTGGTGGTGGTGGCGGCCCGAGCACCGGCGGTAGGTCGCCTCACCACCCTCGGCCCGCAGCATGTCGACCTCGCCGGTCTCGGCGAGCCGCTGCAGCGTGCGGTAGACGGTCGCCAGCGCTACCTGCTCGCCCTGCTCCTCGAGCAACGCGTGCAGGTCCTGCGCGGACCGGAACCCGTCGACCGAGTCGAGCGCCTGCGCCACCGCCAACCCCTGTCGCGTAGGACGTTCGGTGCTCGTCATCTCGACGACCTGCCCACGGCAGAGTGGCGGTGCGAGGACGGCAAGAGGCACCGACCGTATGGGTCCCACGCAACGCGAGCAGGGACGCAGCGTGAGGGCCGCAAGGAACACTGGGCGCCCGGGCCACACGAGAAGCCGACCACACGGCGCACGTCACGCGACGGCGGCCGCCATGGCGGCCCTGTCCGCGAGGCCAGACCGGCGGCAGCGATACCAGGCAGAGCGGGCACGGCGGCACGAGCCGCTGCTGCGGGACCAGAGGAGCGCTGGGCGCCCGGGCCACACGAGAAGCCGACCACACGGCGCACGTCACGCAACGGCGGCCGCCATGCCGGCCCTGCCCGCCGTACCAAGCAGGCGGCAGCGATACCAGGCAGAGCGGGCACGGCGGCACGAGCCGCTGTTGCGGGACAAATCGACTCAGTGCTCGTCATAGTGCGTGTCGTGGGGTGCGTGACGGTGCCCGTCGTGGACGTAGTCGACGTGGTCGTCGTGGGGGACGGCGACGTGCCCGCAGTCGGGTCCGTGGTCGTGGAGGTGGACGCCGTGGTCGTGGCTGACCTCGTGGCCGAGGGGCTCGTCGGCGAACGGGGCGCGCAGCCGGGCGCGCCGTCGTAGCCAGACCCCGACCGGCCAGGTGACCAGGAAACCGAGGAGCGACAGCAGCACGATGGTGGGGCCGGGTGCGACGGTGGCCTGGTAGGACGCGAACGCGGCGATGACCAGGCCGCCCACCGAGGCGAGGGCGCCGAGCAGCATGGCGGCACCCAGCGTCGTACGGAACGAGCGGGAGAGCTGTTGGGACGTCGCGACCGGCACCACCATCAGCGCCGAGACCAGCAACAGCCCGACGGTGCGCATCGCGACGGTGACGCTCACAGCCGCCAGCACGGCGACCAGCAGGTTGTAGAAGCGGACCTGCAGGCCGGCGACGCGCGCGTACTCCGGGTCCTGGGCGACTGCGAAGAGCTGGGGGGCCAGGCCGACGCAGACCCCGATGACGACCGCGGCGAGCACCATCGTGACGACGACGTCGCCGGCGGAGATGGTGGTGATCGAGCCGAAGAGGTACTGCTGGAGGCGGGCAGCACTCTGGTCTCCGAGCCCGGTGATCAGGACGCCGCCGGCGAGCCCACCGTAGAACAGCAGCGCCAGGGCCACGTCTCCGTTGGTGTGGCCGCGCTCGCGGATCAGCTCGATGGCGACGGCGCCCAGGATCGCCACGACGACCGCGGTCCAGGTCGGCGACCAGCCCGTGAGCAGGCCGATCGCGACGCCGGTGACGGCGACGTGACCGATGCCGTCGCCCATCAGCGCCAGGCGCCGCTGGACGAGGTAGGTGCCGACGGCAGGGGCGGCGACGCCGGTGAAGAGCGCGGCCAGGAGGGCGCGCTGCATGAAGGGCAGGCCGAACAGCTCGGCGGGGCTCATCGGGGGCTCATCTGTCGCGCTCCAGGGGGGCCGAGACGTGGGGGACGTGGTCGTGGCGGCGGGCGCTGCCGGGGCCCGGGTGCTGGCCGTGGTGGTGGTCGGGGGTGCCGGGCAGCGCGACCGGGGGACCGTCGTAGGAGATCCGGCCGTCCTTCATGACGACCGCGCGGTCGACCAGTGGTGCGAGCGGGCCCAGCTCGTGGGCGACCAGCACGACGGTCGACCCGCGCTGCTTGAGCGTCCCGAGGGCGTCGGCCAGGACCTGCTGGTGGTGCAGGTCGACGCCGGCGGTGGGCTCGTCGAGGAAGAACAGCTCGGGATCACCGGCCAGGGCCCGGGCGATCAACACCCGCTGCTGCTGGCCGCCGGACAGCGTGCCGACGCCGTCGCCGGCGCGGTCGCTGAGGCCGACGAGGGCGATCGCGTCGGCGACCGCACGCCGGTCGGCGGCACCGAGTGGTCGCAGCAGCCGGCGTCGCGCCAGGCGCCCGGAGCTGACGACCTCGCGCACCGAGGCGGGTACGCCGGACGCGGCCCCGCTGCGCTGGGGGACGAAGCCGATCCGCTGCCACTGGTCGAAGTCGGCGAGTGGGGTGCCGAAGAGCCGCAGCTCACCACGGGCCAGGGGGCGCAACCCGGTCAGGGCGCGCACCAGGGTCGACTTGCCGGAGCCGTTGGCGCCGAGGAGCGCCACGAACTCGCCGGTCTCGACGGTCAGCTCGATGCCACGCAGCACCGGTCGCCCGGCGATGGCGACCGCGCCGTCGGTCAGCTGGATCGGGGGGACGGTCAGCGACATCCGTTGGCCTCTCGTAGGGCCGTCAGGTTGTCACGCATCAGGCTGAGGTAGTCGGCGTCGCCGCTGTCGGCGGTCAGGCCCTCGAGCGGGTCGAGGACGGCGGTCGTGATGCCCATGTCGTCGGCCAGGCTCTGCGTCAGCCGGGGGCTGGCGAGCCGCTCGGAGAAGACGGTGGTGATCTGGTCGTCCTCGATCAGCTGCTGCAGGTCGGCCAGCACCTTCGGCGTCGGCTCGGCGTCGGGGGAGAGGCCCGCGACCGGGGCGACCTCGAGTCCGTAGCGGCCGAGGTAGCCGAAGGCGTCGTGCGAGACCACGATCGTGGTGCGGTCGCAGTCGGCCAGCCCGTCGGTGAAGGCGCGGTCGAGGTCGTCGAGGTCGGATCGTAGGTCGTCGGCGTTGGCGGCGAAGACGTCGGCGTTGTCGGGGTCGATCTCGGACAGCGCGTCGGCGACCGCGTCGCCGAGCTCGGCCATCCGCGTCGGGTCGAGCCAGAAGTGGGGGTCGAGCTCGTCGCCGTGGTCGTGCCCGTCGTCGGCGGTGTGGGCGACGTCGTCGCCCTCCTCGTGCTCGCCCTCGTGGTCCCCTTCGTCGGCGTGATCGTCGAAGGGCTGGAGCCCGACCACGGCGGCCGCGTCGATGACGTCACCGACGGCGTTCTGGGCCACCGCGTCGTCGACGGCGGGCTGCAGGCCCAACTCATGGATGACGAGGTCGGCCTGCGCGATCTCGGCGGTCTCGCGGATCGTCAGCTCGAGGTCGTGCGGCTCGGTGCCGGGGGTGGTCAGGTTGTCGACCGTGGCGAGGTCACCGACGACCCGCTCGGCGACGTACTGCAGGGGGTAGAAGGCCGCGGCGACCTGCGTGCCCTCGGTGTCGTCGTCGAAGGCGCTGCACCCGGACACGACGAGCGCGCAGGCGAGGAGGCCCAGGGTGCGTCGCATGAGAATCATTCTCACTCTTCATGAGAATCATTGTCAAAGTTGGACCTACCAGTGGATGCCCTTGAAGACCTTGGCGAGCATGATCTGCTCGCTCTCGCGGGTGCCGCCCTGACCGACCTGGCCCTTGGCCGCGGCGGAGTCGGGGAACACGTGGTAAGCCATGTTGAGGATCCGGAAGGCCAGCTTGGGGGCGACGGTGTGGGCGATGGCGCCGGCGTTGCCGAGCGGGGTGTTGATCTCGTGGGGGCGCTCGACCATGGCGGTGATCACGGTGTCGGCGGCCTGGGCCGGCGAGATCGTGGGGAACTTGTCGTAGAGCTTGGTCGGGGCGATCATCGGCGTCCGCACCAGCGGCATGTGGATGTTGGTGAAGGTGACGCCGTTGCCGACCACCTCGGAGGCGACCACGTTGCTCCAGGAGTCGAGAGCCGACTTGGAGGCGACGTAGGCCGAGAAGCGCGGCGGGTTGGTCTGCACGCCGATGGAGGAGATGTTGACGATGTGGCCCGACTTCTGGGCCTCCATGGCCGGGATCAGCCCCATGATCAGCCGGATCGCGCCGAAGTAGTTGAGCTGCATGGTGCGCTCGAAGTCGTGGAACCGGTCGTGGCTCAGGCGCAGCGAGCGCCGGATCGAGCGACCGGCGTTGTTGATCACGAAGTCGATCGTGGGCAGCTCGGCGGTCACCTGCTCGCACAGCCGGTCGATCGCCTCGAGGTCGGAGAGGTCGCAGGGGAACACGTGGGCCGTGCCGCCGCGCATCTCGATGACCGACTTGGTCTCCTCGAGCTTGTCCTTGCCGCGGGCGACGAGCACCGGGATGCCTCCGGCCTGCGCGACCTTGAGAGCCACGACCTGGCCGATCCCCGAGGATGCGCCGGTGATCAGGACGTGCTTGCCGGCCAGGGCCGAGCGGACCTTCGGGTCGCGTCCGGTCGACTCGTCGAGGTGCTCCTCCCAATAGCTCCAGAGCGAGCCGGCATAGCTCTCGAGGTCGGGTACGGCGATCCCCGACCCGGCCAGCGCGTGCTCGGTGCGGGCGGAGTCGAAGACGGCGGTGAAGCCGGTGTGGGCGACCACCTCGGCGGGGATGCCGATGCGCCCCAGCGTCTGGTCGAGGGCGAACTGGGCCGGGCGGGTCCGGACTGCCGCGGTGAGGAGGGAGGCCGCCCGCCGTGCTCCTGGCACCGAGAAGCGCGAGGCGGGGGTGGCGAACTGTGGGGCGCCGGCGGCCTTGCAGAACAGGTTGATCATCTCGACCGTCGGCTGCGGCTCGGGGTTGACCAGGTGGAAGGTCTCGCCGTCGTGACCGGGCAGGTGGGCGAGCCGGTCCATGGCCTTCGCGACGTAGTCGACCGGCACGACGTTGGTCTGCCCCAGGTCGACCCCGACCAGCGGCAGCCAGGACGGGAGCCGGTCGCGCAGCATCTTCAGGGCCGGGAAGAAGTAGTAGGGGCCGTCGACCTTGTCCATGGCGCCGGTCTCGGAGTGGCCGACGACGATGGCGGGCCGGTAGACCCGCCAGGGCACGGTGCACTCCTCGCGCACGATCTTCTCGGACTCGTACTTGGTGCGGTGGTAGGGCGAGGGGAGGACCTGGCCCTCGTCGAACATCGTCTCGTCGAAGCGGCCGTGGTAGTCGCCGGCGGCGGCGACCGACGACACCTGGTGGAAGCACCCGGCCTCGAGGGCCCCGGCCAGCTCGACGGCGTTGCGGGTGCCGCCGACGTTCATCACCTCGTTGGTCGCGTCGTCGGCGGTCATGTCGTAGATCGCGGCGAGGTGGAAGACGTGGTCGATGGTGCCGCGGTGCTCGGCGACCCACGCCTCGTCGACGCCCAGGCCCGGCTCGGAGAGGTCGCCGACGACCGGGACGACGCGGCTGGAGCCCCAGCGCCGCATCAGGGTCTCGAGCCGGCCACGCGACCCTTCGCGGCACAGCACGAAGATGTCTCCCTCGCGGTGGTCGACGAGCTCCTGGACGAGGTGTCGACCGATGAACCCTGTGGCGCCGGTCACGAAGTAGGCCATGGCCGCACCCTACTGCCGGGGCACCCCCCGTGGGGGTCCGACTTCCGGGCGGGTCCGGGGTCGCGCGCGACCCCGGCGGCCGGTCACTCGGTCGGGCCGCCGAACATGATCTCGTCCCAGCTCGGCACCGAGGCGCGGCCCTTCTTCTTCTGCACCGTACGGCGTACGGGCGGCTCGTCGGGCTCGGCCGCGGGGGCCTCGTCGGCGGTGTCGGGAGCGGCGTCGGGAGCGGTGTCGGACGGGGTGTCCACCGCAACCTCCGGCTCGGCGGCCGCAGCGTCCTCGGCCTCGTGGCGCAGCGCGGGGTCGTCGGACTCGGGGGACTCGTCGAGGAAGGCCTCCAGCGGCATCTCGCCGGGCTCGCCGGACGGGGCGGGGTCGGAGACCAGCTCGATGGCGTCGTCGCCCAGCGGGAGCTCGTCCTGCGAGACCGAGGTGAGCCGGCGCTCCCGCACCGACTGCAGGTCGTCGCGGGCCGGCGCCGGGGAGGCGACGACCTCGCCGACCAGCCAGCGCGCGTCGGCGTCGTCGAGGGCGACGTAGTTGCCGGGCATGTCGAAGACGAAGTGGGCGGTGCCGGTGCGCACGGGGAAGGCGTAGCCGGCGACGAGGGTCCAGCGGCCGTCCTCGCGGCGCCAGGCGTCCCACTCGACGCCGTCGGGGTCGACGTTGAGCGAGCGCAGGTGGCTCTCGACCGCCTCGCCCAGGGTGCGCCCGCCGCTGGTCGGGCCGGACTCGCCGGCCGGGCGGCGTACTGTCGAGCGCTGGGCGCGCTCGGCGACGTGCTGACGCTCGGCCAGCACCGGGGCGACGAAGGCCATGATCTTGTCGACGCTGGTCTGGGCGGCCTGGGCCACGGCCTCGGCGGTCTCACCGGCCCGGATGCGGGCCTGGATGTCTTTGGGGCGCAGGGCACTCTGCATGGGGATCTCCAACTGGCCGAGGCGTGAGGCGTCGCCGCGCAGCGCGGCTCTCAGGCTGGGGGTGACGGCGAGGGTGAACGTGCCGCCGCGGTCGTCGACGAGCAGGAGCCGGGCCCGGTCGTCGCTGACGCCGGCCAGGGTGAGGACCTGCTCGTGCGGCGGCGTCGAGGCCGAGGGGTCGACCGCCTCGTCGCTGCCGGCGGCGACCGGCGCCGCGACCTGCTCGGCCCTCTCCATCACGTGTCCCATCTCCTGCTGCTGCGTTCCGGTCGACACTACGCCAGCGGTGATGCGTTGGCCGTGCGGCGCGCCCCGGGGACGCCGTCGAACACCCGCGGGACGGTCGAGCGACCCACCCTAGGCTCGGGCCGTGCCCAGCACCCTCGTCCTGCTCGACCTCGTCGGCATCTTCGTGTTCGCGATCTCAGGCGCCCTGGTCGGGGTCCGCAAGGACCTCGACGTCTTCGGCGTGCTGGTGCTCGCCGGCACGACCGGTCTCGGTGGTGGGTTCCTGCGCGACGTCCTGATCGGGGCCACCCCGCCGGCGGCCCTCGCCGACTGGCGCTACCTGGTGGTGCCGGTCGTCGCTGGCCTGGTGACCTTCGCCTTCCACGGCGCCGTCGGGCGGATGGAGCGCCAGGTGTCGGTCTTCGACGCGTTCGGGCTGTCTCTGTTCTGCGTGGCGGGTGCGCTCAAGGCCATGGACTACGGCCTGGGTCCGATCCCGGCGGCGCTGATGGGCATGGTCACCGGCATCGGCGGCGGGATGGTGCGTGACGTGCTGGCCGGGCGCGTCCCGGTCGTGCTGCGGGGCGAGCTCTACGCCACCCCGGCGTTGGCGGGCGCAGCGGTCGTGGTGCTGGGCGAGCACCTCGACCTGCCGGTCGTCGCCTTCGTGCTCACCGGGGCCGGCGTGTGCCTGACCTGGCGGCTGCTCGCGCTGTGGCGGGGGTGGCAGGCGCCGATGCCGACGGGGTCGGCGAGCGTCTGACCGGGCGCTCCCTGCACCTTGTGCCGGCGGCCCGCCGCGTATTCGGACATGCATACCGAGCCCGCCCGCGGCACCGGCGGCGTACGACGAGCCTGACCCGCCGCCGTCGGTCGTCGTTATGCATGTCCGTCTACGGGAGCAAAGCGCCCGACCCTCGTCATGCGCGGGCGGTGACGCCTCGTGGCCACCCGTGAGGCGGGGGCGCCGGGGCGGTCACACCTGCTCGGCCGAGCACCACCACGTCGTACGCCCGCCGACGGTGGCGCGACTCATGTCGGCACCGCAGCGCGGGCAGTGGTCGCCGCGGCGTCGGTGGGCGATCACCTCGCCGGTGTGGACCCCGCCGTGCTTGATGGCGGCGCGGGTGGCGCTGCGCAGGGCCCGGTGCAGCCCGGCGAGGTCGTCGTCGGTGAGGGTGTCGACCCGGCGGCGCGGGTCGAGGCGGGCCTGCCACAGGGTCTGGTCGGCCAGGAGGTTGCCGACCCCCGCGAGGACCGACTGGTCGAGCAGACGGGCCTTGACCGGCGCGGTGCCCCGGCTCAGACGGTCGCGGAACTCCGCGAGGGGCACCTCGGCGGCGTCGGGCCCCAGCCGGTCGAGGTCGGGGTCGAGCACCGCGCGCGAGAGCCGGCGCTTGTCGAACAGCCGCAGCACGGCGCCGCTCTCGAAGGTGATCGTGAAGCGGTCCCACTCGGGCTTGTGAGCCGCCCCGCTGCGGCGTACCGGGTCGCCGCCCTCGACCACGGTGCCGTCGGGCTCGGTGACGAAGATCCGCCCCGCCATCCCCAGGTGCAGCCCGAGGGACGGCCCGGAGCGCGAGGTGGTCACCCACATCGACTTGCCGCGGCGGTGGGCACCCACGAGCTGGCGTCCGACCAGGGCCTCGCGGATCTGGCCGGGGGAGTGCGGGCGGCAGACGTAGGTGTCGCGGTCGTCGACGTCGGCGATGGTGCGGTGCAACGCGGCCCGCTCGATCGCGGCGCGGGCGGTCTCGACCTCGGGCAGCTCGGGCACCGCTCGATCCTCGACGAGGCGGTGCCCGGGCTGCTCACCCCAGCGAGGGCCGCCTGGTCAGCTCGTGCCGGTCGGGGAGGCGAAGCTGTCGCCGATCTCGTCGAAGGTGCCGAGCCGAGCGACGGTCCCGCAGGACCTCGCCACCACGTCGCAGCGCACCAGGACCCCCACCCCGCTGCCCGGTGCCGACTCCGCGACGAGCGCCAGCGTGGTTGGGTCCCACCATTCCACGGGCTCGAAGAACCCGGTGAGTCCCAGGTCGACGGCCGTGCCCGTCGCGGTGTCGTAGACCCCGCCCTCGTCCTCGGTGAACGCGATGAAGCCGGCGTCCGGTGACAGGGAGCCGTCGTAGCCGCTCACCTCGTACGACGGGCCGGCCGTGGACCGCGTGCTCCCGAGGGCGAGCGTGGGACCGGTCGTGTCGATGAAGGCCAGCTGACCGGCCGCCGCGTCGACCGGACCGGACTCGGCGGTCACGTCCGGGTCCACGACGCTCTGGTCGCCGGTGGCGACGTCGATGGCGATGGCCCGGGTGTCGTCGCGCACGTAGAGGACCCCGTCGGTGAGGGCGATGACCTTCGTCGGGACCGTGCCGTCGGAGGGCCGCCCGCGGGGCACCGGGGTAAGCGCGTAGGTCGTCGTGGTGCCCGTGGCCTGGTCATGCACGAGCGCGACCGGGTCGCGTTGCGCTCCTTGCACACCGATCCAGGCGGACAGCGACGAGGACGCGTCGGACTCCACGCGCGGGAACTCGACGTCGTCGACCGACCCGATCTGCTCCTCGGCTCCCTCCACCACCGACCAGACCCGCCCACGGTCGTCGACGGTGACGAAGCCGAGGCTGGTGCGCACGTAGGCGCGTACCGGGTGGTCGACCTCGATCTCACGGTCGCCGTCGTGGATCGTCGTGCCCACGGACCACGAGGGGCCCAGGGACTGTCGCTGGGCGGGTGCGTCGGTGGCGACGTCGGGACCGGCGTCAGCGGTGCCTCCACCGGTCGTCAGCGCCATCACGACGGCGGTCACGGCGGCGGCCCCGGCCAGGGCGCCGCCGCCGGTGACGGCACGCTGCCGCCTCCGGCGCCGCGACCCGGCGGCGCGCACCGCGCCGAGGTCAGGGACGGCGAAGTCGGGGGCGCTCGCGCGCTCGTCCATCAGGGCCTTGAGCTTGTCGGTCATCGGGTCATCACCATCGTCGAGGGGAGGAGGTCGGGGTCGTCGTCGCCGACCACGTCGCGCAGTCGCGCGATGCCGGCGGAGACCTGGGACTTCACGGTGCCGACCGCGCAGCCCATGGCCTCGGCGGTCTGGGCCTCGGTGAGGTCCTCGTAGTAGCGCAGCACGATGCTGATCCGTTGCCGCGCCGGGAGCGACTGCAGGGCCTCCCAGAGCCACTGGCTCTGGGCGACGCTGCTCGCCGGGTCGGCGCGCTCGGAGGGTGGCGGCTCGGGCATCGCCTCGACGGTCCGCTCGTGGGTCCACCGGCGCCGCCGGAACCACGAGATCGCCGTCGTGGTGATCGCCTTGCGGCAGTAGGCCTCCGCCCTGCTGTGGTCGCGGATCCGGGGCCAGGCGGCGTAGGTCTTGACCAGCGCCTCCTGCACCAGGTCCTGGGCGAGCGACTGGTCGCCGACCATCAGGTACGCCGCCCGGTGCAGGGCCGCGGACCGGGCGTGCACGAAGTCGTCGAAGGCGGCGGCGCCGCCGTCCCGAGAAGTGTTCATGCTCACCCAGACGCCCTCAGGTGCGAGAAAGGTTCGGGCCGCGCGCCGACGAGCCCGTGCGCACGGCCAGCGCCGCCACCAGCGCGAGCACCCCGCCCCCGACCGAGACCAGGTAGGCGGGGGAGGCGCCCGCCGCGTCGACGACGATCCCGGCCAGCGCGGCGCCGGGAGCGACCCCGGCGACGATGCCGGTCTGCACGAACGCCATGCCCTCGGTCAACCGTGAAGCCGGCACGGTCTGCTCGGCCAGCGACATCGTCGCGATGAGGGTGGGGGCGATCGCGAAGCCGGCGACGAACAGCACGACGCCCATCAACCAGATCTGGTCGATGAGCGCGAGCGGCACCATGGCCACGGACATGCCGGCGGCGCCCAGGCGCAGTCGCGAGAGGACCGTGCGGCGCCAGGTGACCGCCCCGGTGAGGAACCCGGCGATGAGGCTGCCGGCCGCCCACAGGGCCAGCAGCACGCCGGCGAGGGCCCGTTGGCCGCGCTCCTCGGTGAAGGCGACGGTGGTGACCTCGGCGGCGCCGAAGAGGGTGCCCAGGGCCAGGGACGCCAGCGTCAGGGGCAGCACCGTCGCCCACGGCATCCGGGCACGGTCGCGGCGGTCGGTCAGCGGCGGGTGCGGCGGTGGCTCGGTGGCGCGCTGGGCGCTGAGGGTCAGGGTGCCGCCGACGCCCGCCACCAGCGCGGTCGTCAACCCGGCCACCGGGTGCACGGCGGTCGCGAGCAGGGTCACCACGATCGGCCCGGTGATGAAGACGGCCTCGTCGGCCACCGCCTCGAGGGCGAAGGCGGTCTGGCGCTCACCGGCGTCGCTGAGCGCGAAGGCCCAGCGCGAGCGCACGCAGGAGCCGACCGACGGCAAGGAGGCCCCCGTGACCGCCGCGACGGCGTACGTCGCCACGAGGGGCCACCCCGACTCGACCGACCACATCAGGGTGGCCAACGCGGTGCCCCACACGGTGATGGCCACCGGGAGCACCCGGGACTGGCCCAGTCGGTCGATCAACCGCGCCTGGGGGACCGCGCAGGCCGCCTGGGCGAGCAGGGCCACCGCCGAGACCGACCCGGCGAGGCCGTAGGAGCCGGACTCCGACTCCACCAGCAGCACGATGCCGAGCCCGACCATCGCGATCGGCAGGCGGGCGACCAGGCCGGTGGCCGAGAAGAGCGCGGCTCCGGGGCGACCCAGGATCCGCTGGTAGGTGGCAAGCATCTCCCGCGGAGCATAGGACCACGCGTAGGCTGCCGGCACGATCGGACGTGCCGGCGCTGCCCCTTCTCGGGACGCAGCGGCGGTGCACCTCCCTCCGCCGGTCGCAGCCCGACGCTGCGCCACGCAGCGCACACGCAGTGACGAGACACGATGACGTCGTACGACATGGGGTCGACGCGCCGGGTGCGGCGCGCCCTCGTCG
>CALRVO020000049.1:0-13243 GCA_943371595.1 Sphingomonas paucimobilis | reverse complement strand
TCGGGTGCCGCGACGTTGACCGGTCCCTCGAGGTCGTCGCGCTCGACCAGGAAGAGGACGGCGCGGGCGAAGTCGTCGCCGTGGATCCACGACACGTGCTGGCGCCCGCCCGCGACGGGCCCGCCGAGCCCGAGCCGGGCCAGCCACAGCAGGTAGTCGAGCACGCTGCCCCGGTCGGGACTCATCACCATCGCCGTACGCAGGGCGACGCGGCGGGTGTGCGGCAGGTCGGCCTCGGCCTGGGCGGCCTCCCAGTGCCGGGCGATGCGCACGCTGTACTCCCAGTAGAGGGGTACGTCGGGCTCGTCGCCGCCGATCTCGCCCGTCGCCTCGTCGTGGGCGGTGGTGCGGTGGGTGGCGTCGGCGTAGATCGTGGCCGTGCTCATCTGCAGCCACACCCGCGGCGGCCGCTCGGCCTTCATGATCGCCTCGCCGACCACCCGCGTCGACTCGACCCGCGAGTCCATCATCTCGCGCAGGTGCGCGTCGGTGTAGCGGCAGCTGACGCTGCGCCCGGCCAGGTTGACGACCACGTCGGCGCCGTCGACCTCGTCGGCCCAGGCGCCGAGCGTGCGGCCGTCCCAGACGACGTGGCGCACGCCGTCCTCGAGGGTCTCGGGGCGGCGGCTGAGCACCACCACCTCGTGGCCCTGGCGGGCGAGCTCGCGGCGCAGGACGCCTCCGACGTGACCGGTCCCCCCGGGGACGACGACCTTCATGCCCGACAACCTACGCCTTTTTTGAACTTGTTCAAATAGGGTGGTGGTGAGCCTCGCCGGGCACGACCCCCCAGGGGGAGGTGGTCCGTCATCCCACGACGAAGTCGTCCCAGTTGGTCGCGAGGTAGTCGACGAACACCGGGCCGACGCGCTCGGCGGCGAGGTGCTCGCGGGTGACGGGCTGGGGGAGGCTCTCGAACCCCGCGTCGGCGACGGCGCGCGCGGCGAAGTCGTGGTGGAGGATCGCGCCGGTGCCGACGGTCGCGAAGTCGGCCCCTCGGTCGAGGCACCACGCGGCGTCGGCGGCCGTCAGGATCTTGCCGGCGACACCCAGGGCCACGCCGTGGCGCGGGAGTGACGTGAAGTGGTCGATCAGGAGGTCGTCGTCGGTGCTCCCGTGCACGGGCTTGCGCACGTCCCACAGCGACAGGTCGAGGTGGTCGACCAGGCCCGAGGCGAGCACCTCGCCGGTCAGCGCGACCGCCTCGCCGAGGTCGATGCCGAACCGCTCGGGCGACAGGCGCAGCCCGACCTGGAAGTCGGCGCCGGTGCTCTCGCGCACCCCGCGCAGCACCTCCCACAGGAACCGCGAGCGCCCGGTGAGGTCGCCGCCGTAGGCGTCGGTCCGGTGGTTCTTGCGGGCGTCGAGGAACTGGGCGACCAGGTAGCCGTGGGCGCCGTGCACCTGGACGCCGTCGAAGCCGGCCTGCTCGGAGCGCACGGCGGCCGCCACGAAGTCGTCGACGGCCTGCCGGACCTCGTCGGTCGTCAGCGCGCGGGCGCCCTTGGCCTCGTCGTCCCACGGGGCGACGAGCTGCTCGCCCGAGGCCTCGCTGCTCGCGCGGATGCCGCCGTGGTGCAGCTGCACCGACGACACGCTCCCGGTCGCCCGGATCTCGTCGGCCAGGCGACGCAGGCCCGGCAGGTGCGCGTCGTCGGCCACGCCGAGCTGCCCGGGCCAGGCGTTGCCGGCGCGGGCGACGTACGCCGCGCAGGTCATCGTCAGGCCGAACCCGCCCTCGGCGCGGGCGACGAGCCAGCGGCGCTCGTCGTCGCTGAGCGTGCCGTCGGCGTGGCTCTGGAGGTTGGTGAGCGGGGCGAGGGCGAACCGGTTGGGCCAGGTCGGGCCGTGCGGGAGGGAGAGTGGGGCGGCGATGGTCACCACGACATCCTCCGTGGTGCCCTGCGCCGGCAGGAGAGCGGCCCGTCGCTCCCCGCGACGGGCCGCTCCTGCAGTCGCCGCGGGCCGCCCGCGAGGGACGGCCGCCCGGCGTCCACCCCGTGCCCGCTCCGCGCGCGGTGATGCCACGGGTCCAGACCACTTGACCGCATGTGTCACGACCGGCCGTTAGCGTGCCCGCGTGGACCTCTCCTCCGTCTCGTTCTTCACCCTGGCCCCTGACGCCCCTGACGCCCCCGGCGGCACCGACGTGCTGCACCCGACCGGCCTCGCCCGCAGCTCGTGGAGCCGCGAGCAGGTCCACGGGGTGGCGATCAGTGGCGCGCTCGCGCGCACGGCCGAGCGGACCCTCGCCGGGCTGGGGCGTGACGACCTGCGGCCGGCGCGGCACTCGGTCGACCTCTTCCGGCCCGCCGCGATGACGCCGTTCCACCTGACCGCCGAGGTGGTCCGCGAGGGGCCGCGGATCTGTCTCGTCGACGTGACCCTGCGCCAGGACGACCAGCGGGTGGCTCGTGCGTCGGTGCTCTTCCTCGCCGTCGCGGCTCCTGCCTCGGGTGAGCTGTGGTCCCCGGCGCGCGACGAGCGGCACCAGCCGCCGCCGGTCGAGGTGGCGCCGCCGACCGACCAGCCCCGGGTGCCGTTCGTGCGCAGCGACGCGGGGTGGTCGCAGCGGTTCGGCGAGCACCAGAACGCCGCGCTCAAGACGTCGTGGAGCTCCGCCGTGCCCGTGGTGGCGGGCGAGTCCCTGACGCCGTTCCAGGCGGCGGCCGCGACCGCCGACGGTGCCAGCCTGGTCACCAACTGGGGCTCCGAGGGGGTCAAGCACATCAACACCGACATCACCCTCGCCCTGGCGCGCCTGCCGCGCGGCGTCGAGGTCGGGCTGGCCGCCATCGACCGCGTCGAGCACGACGGCATCGCCGTCGGCACCGCCGCGGTCTTCGACCGCGAGGGTCCGATCGGTGAGGTGGTGATGACGTCGATCGTCAACGCCCGGCGCTCGGTCGACTTCAACCGGGTCGAGTACGACGACGACGGCACGCGTCACGAGTCGTAGGGCTCGACGGCAGCCGGCGTCGGTCCGGGCTGCGCGTCGGCTGGGGTGGGGTGGGGTGGTCTCGTGACGGCCGCGGGCGGCCTCCTTGACCTCCGTGGGTCGGGTCGCCCCGCTTGACTACCTACCCTAGGGGGGTATGGTAGTTGTCATGGACCACGTGACCCCCGGCTACTCCGGCCGCAAGGACGACTACCTCAAGCGGATGAAGCGCATCGAAGGACAGGTGCGCGGCATCGAGCGGATGATCGACAACGACACCTACTGCATCGACATCCTCACCCAGGTCTCGGCGGTGACCAAGGCCCTCCAGGCCGTCGCGCTGGGCCTCGTCGACGAGCACATGGGGCACTGCGTCCTCGACGCCGCCAGGGCCGGCGGCCCCGAGGCCGAGGCCAAGCTCAAGGAAGCCTCCGCCGCGATCGCCCGGCTGGTGAAGTCATGAGCACCCAGAGCTGGACCGTCACCGGCATGACCTGCCAGCACTGCGTCGCCTCGGTGACCGAGGAGGTCTCCGAGATCGCCGGCGTCACCGACGTCGCGGTCGACCTGGCCACCGGTGCCGTCACCGTGACCAGCGACCAGCCCGTGGCCGACGAGCAGGTGCGCGCTGCCGTCGAGGAAGCCGGCTACGCACTGTCATGAGCACCCTCACGCGCCTCGGTGTCTTCGTCGTCGGTCTGGTCGCGGTCTTCGCGGCCGCCGTCGGCGTCGGTCGCGCCACCGGGCCGGTCGGGCCGATCGGCCCGGTCGACGACCGGCAGGTCCTGCACGCCGGTGACGACCACGCCGGTGACGACCACGACCACGCGCCCGGTGCCGAGGCCGCGACCGACCTGCCGGGCGGGCTCGCCACCAGCCAGGACGGCTACACCCTGGTCCTCGACCAGACGACGTACCGCCCCGGCACCCGCGAGCTGGCCTTCCGCATCGAGGACGAGGTCGGCGCCCCCGTCATCGACTACGAGGTCGCCCACGACAAGCTGCTCCACCTGGTCGCCGTACGCCGTGACTTCAGCGGCTTCCAGCACGTCCACCCCGAGCTCGACGCGACGGGCACCTGGCGCGTGCCGCTCGACCTGACCCCCGGTGCGTGGCGGGTCTTCGCCGACGCCGTGCCGAGCGGGGGCGAGCAGGTCGTCCTCGGCGCCGACGTCGCCGTGCCCGGCCCCACCGACCTCGCCCCGCGCTCGCCGGTCTCGCGCTCCGCGACCGTCGACGGCTACACCGTCACCCTCGACGGCGACCTCGTCGCCGGCGCGCACTCGGCGCTGACGGTGACCGTCGAGCAGGCCGGCCGGCCGGTGACCGACCTCGAGCCCTACCTCGGCGCCTTCGGCCACCTGGTCGCGCTGCGCGAGGGCGATCTCGCCTACCTCCACGTCCACCCCGAGGACGGCGGGCCCGGGCCGACCGTCGCCTTCGACGCCGAGGTGCCGAGCGCGGGGACCTACCACCTCTACCTCGACTTCCAGCACGGCGGCGTCGTCCGCACGGCGACGTTCACCCTGCAGGCAGGAACGGAGGAACGACGATGACCACCACCGACCAGGGCGACCTCACCACCACCGAGCTCGCGATCACCGGCATGACCTGCGCGTCGTGCGCCAACCGCATCGAGCGCAAGCTCAACAAGCTCGACGGGGTCCAGGCCAGCGTCAACTACGCCACCGAGAAGGCGCGCGTCACCTACGCCGACCCGGTCGCCCCTGCCGACCTGCTCGCCGCGGTCGAGGCCGCCGGCTACGCCGCGACGCTCCCGCCCGAGCCCGACGCCCCCGCCGACGCGACCCCCGAGGCCCCGACCGAGGAGCGCGACACCCTGCGCGACCGGGTGGTCGTCAGCGCGCTGCTCAGCGTCCCGGTGGTGCTGATGGCGATGTGGCCGGCGCTGCAGGTCGACGGCTGGCAGTGGCTCTCGCTCACCCTGGCCGCCCCCGTCGTGGTGTGGGGCGCGCTGCCGTTCCACCGGGCGGCCTGGGCCAACCTGCGCCACGGCGCCGCGACCATGGACACGCTGGTGT
The DNA here is from genome assembly GCA_943371595.1 of Sphingomonas paucimobilis. Taxonomy (GTDB): domain Bacteria; phylum Actinomycetota; class Actinomycetes; order Propionibacteriales; family Nocardioidaceae; genus Nocardioides. The sequence continues at coordinate 8,263 of CALRVO020000049.1, read as the reverse complement.
CGATCGGGGTCCTGTCCGCCTTCGGCTGGTCGCTCTACGCCCTGCTGTGGGGCACCGCCGGCGAGATCGGGATGACCCACCCCTTCCAGCTCGTGATCGAGCGCACCGACGGCGCCGGCACGATCTACCTCGAGGCCGCCGCCGGCGTCACCACGCTCGTGCTGCTCGGGCGGTGGGTCGAGGCGCGCTCCAAGCGGCGCGCCGGCTCCGCGCTGCGCGCGCTGCTCGACCTCGGGGCCAAGGACGTCGCGGTGCTCCGCGACGGTCGCGAGACCCGCATCCCAGCTGCAGACCTGGCCGTGGGCGACACCTTCGTCGTCCGGCCCGGTGAGAAGGTCGCGACCGACGGCACCGTCGTCGAGGGCAGCTCGGCGGTCGACACCTCGCTGCTGACCGGGGAGTCCGGGCCCGTCGAGGTGGGCGCGGGTGACGCCGTCGTCGGCGCGACCGTCAACGTGGGCGGCCGCCTCGTGGTGCGCGCCACCCGCGTCGGTGCCGAGACCCAGCTCGCCCAGATGGCCCGCCTGGTCGAGGACGCCCAGAGCGGCAAGGCCGCCGCCCAGCGCCTGGCCGACCGCATCTCCGGGGTCTTCGTGCCGACGGTCCTGGCGATCTCGGCCGCCACCCTGGGGTTCTGGATCGGCACCGGTGCCGGCACCGCCGCCGCGGTCACCGCCGCGGTCGCCGTGCTCGTCATCGCCTGCCCCTGCGCGCTGGGGCTGGCGACCCCGACCGCCCTGCTCGTCGGCACCGGCCGCGGCGCCCAGCTCGGCATCCTGGTCAAGGGCCCCGAGGCGCTCGAGCAGGCCCGGCGCATCGACGTGGTCCTGCTCGACAAGACCGGCACCGTCACCACCGGCGAGATGTCGCTGACCGCGGTGCACGGCCACGAGCGCACCCTCGAGCTGGCCGCCGCCCTCGAGCACGCCTCCGAGCACCCGATCGCGCGCGCCATCGCCGGCGGGGTCGACCAGCACCTCCCGGTCGAGGGCTTCACCAACCTCGAGGGCCTCGGCGTCCAGGGTCGCGTCGACGGGCTCGACGTCCTGGTCGGGCGCCCGAGCCTGCTCGTCGACCGCGGCCACCCGCTCCCCGACGAGCTGCAGCGCGCCGTCGACGAGGGACGTGCAGCGGGCGGCACCGTCGTCGCCGTCGGCTGGGACGGCGCCACCCGCGGCGTCCTCGTCGTCGCCGACGCCGTCAAGGCGACCTCGGCCGAGGCGGTCGCGCGGCTGCGCGACCTCGGGCTGACCCCGGTGCTGCTGACCGGCGACCACGAGGTCGTGGCCCGGTCGGTCGCCGCCCAGGTGGGCATCGACCCCGACCACGTGGTGGCCGAGGTCCTGCCGGCCGACAAGGCCGCCGTCGTACGCCGCTGGCAGGACGACGGCCACGCCGTGGCCATGGTCGGCGACGGCGTCAACGACGCGGCCGCGCTCGCCCAGGCCGACCTCGGCCTGGCCATGGGCACCGGCACCGACGTCGCGATGGAGGCCGGCGACCTGGTGCTGGTGCGTGGTGACCTGCGGGTCGCCGCCGACGCGATCCGGCTCTCCCGCCGCACCCTCGGCACCATCAGGGGCAACCTGTTCTGGGCCTTCGGCTACAACGTGGCGGCCATCCCGCTGGCCGCCGCGGGGCTGCTCAACCCGATGATCGCCGGCGCCACGATGGCGTTCTCGTCGGTCTTCGTGGTGCTCAACTCGCTGCGGCTGCGGACGTTTCGCTGAGCCTCGATCCGCCGATTGTCGGCGTAGCGAGCGGCACCAGGCGGGGGTGATGGCAAGGCGCCGCTGCGATCGTGTACTGGCGTCCTCTGAGCGGCGGCAACGCCGCCAGCGCGCCCGCATGGTGTCGCGGAGCAGGCGGGAATCGGTGGATCGAGGCTGAGACACGCCGTACCGCTGGTGCGGTGGGATACCGTGAGTATGTGACGTCGGCCACCGCCCCACCCGTCCGAGAGCTGCCCGAGATCCGCCGCGACGACCGCGGTCTCCCGATGCTGGGCCGCGCGCTGGCCTACGCCCAGGACCCTGTCGCGCTGTTCCAGCGGCAGTGGGACCACTACGGCGCGGTCGCGCCGCTGCGCATCCTCGGCGACCGGTGGGTGATGCTGCTGGGTCCCGACGCGTGCCAGGCGGCGCTGACCAACCGGGACAAGGCGTTCGCCAACGGGCCCGCCTGGACCCACCTGGTCGGTCCGTTCTTCCGACGTGGGCTGATGCTGCTCGACTTCGAGGAGCACCACCTGCACCGGCGGATCATGCAGGAGGCCTTCACGCGCCCGCGCCTCGAGGGGTACGCCGCAGGGATGCACCCCGCGATCGAGCGCGGCCTGGCCACGTGGCCGGGCCGCGACAGCTCCTTCAAGACCTATCCGGCGCTCAAGCAGCTCACCCTCGACGTGGCCGCCGACATCTTCATGGGCGGCGCCGAGGACTCCAGCCCCGAGGAGATGGAGCGGGTCAACCAGGCCTTCATCGCCTGCGTGCAGGCGGCCTCGGCGCTGGTGCGCAAGGACCTCCCGCTGACCCGCTGGGGCCGCGGCCACCGCGGCCGTGAGGTGCTGGAGCAGTGGTTGCGCCACTACCTGCCGTCACGGCGCGAGCGGGTGACCGACGACCTGTTCTCGCAGCTGTGCCACATCGAGTCCGAGGACGGCGAGCGGTTCACCGACGACGACGTCGTCAACCACATGGTGTTCCTGATGATGGCCGCCCACGACACCTCGACCATCACGCTGTCGACGATGCTGCAGTACCTCGGACAGCACCCCGAGTGGCAGGACCGCTGCCGGGCCGAGTCCGACGCGCTCCCGGCCCGCGCCTCCCTGGCCGAGCTCGACACGCTCACCTCACTCGACCTGGTGATGAAGGAGTGCCTGCGCCTGCGCGCGCCGGTGCCGGTCGTCGTACGCCGCACCGTCAAGGACGTCGTCGTCGAGGGCGTGCGCATCCCCGCCGACACCTACGTCACCGTCGCGGCCCAGTTCTCCCACCTGATGCCCGAGCTCTGGACCGACCCCACGGCCTTCGACCCCGAGCGCTTCTCCGCGGAGCGACGCGAGGACAAGAGCCACCGCTTCGCGTGGGAGCCGTTCGGCGGCGGGGTGCACAAGTGCCTCGGCATGGTGTTCGCCGGCATGGAGGTGACCGCGGTGATGCACCACCTGCTGCGCACCTACGAGTGGCGCGTCGACCCGTCGTACGTCGCCCCGCTCGACAACCGGTCGCTGCCCTTCCCCAAGGACGGGCAGCCGGTCTCGCTGCGCCGGCGGCCCTGAGGCGCAGCACAGCCCGCCGGCCTCGGTCGACGGGCTGTGCGAGGAGCCGGGTGCGTCAGGCCGTGGTGGCCTCGGTCGCGTTCTGCTGGGCCGCTGCCGCCGCCTCGCCCTCGCTGGTGGCGCCGGTGGTGCTGAGGTTGCCGCCCTTGTCCTCGAGGTGGGCGCGGACGAACCAGTGGAAGAGCTCGAGCTTGTCGGTCTGGCCGATCAGCATGTCCTGGGTGACCGGGTCGAGCTCCTCGAGCTCGGTGATCGCCTCGCGGTAGGAGGTGATGACTCCCTGGTAGACGAGGTCGAGGGCACCGAGGTGCTCCTGCGTGGTCGCCCGGCCGATGGAGTACTCGTCCCACTTGCGACGCTCGACGAGGCCGCCGGGGGTGCCCAGCGGCGAGCCGCCGAGGGTCGCGATGCGCTCGGCGAGGCTGTCGCTGAAGGCCCGGACCTCGTCGACCTGAGGGTCGATCATCTCGTGCACGGAGATGAAGTGAGGGCCCACGACGTTCCAGTGGACGTGCTTGAGCGTGAGGTGCAGGTCGTTGGTCGCGTCGAGCCGCTCCTGCAGGAGGGCGACGACGCGCTCCGCGTCGGCCTGCTCCATGCCGGGGGTCGTGTAGCGAAGCTTGCCATTGGTAGCCATGCTCCGAACGTAGCCAGGACCGTGCCCCGACACGTCACCACTAGGGGTGGACCCGCTCCTGCGAGGCGCTCCTAGCGTCGAATTCATGGCCGATCCCCTTGCCACACCAGCCCAGGCGCCCGGCGCCGAACCCAGCACGGCCGAGCTGTTCACCCGCCTCACCGATCAGTCCCGCCAGCTCGTGCGCGACGAGATCCGGCTCGCGCAGGCCGAGACCAGCGAGAAGGTCAAGCACGGCGTCATGGGCGTGGCCCAGTTCGGCGTCGCCGGCGTCCTCGCCCTCTACGGCGTCGGGCTGCTGCTCGCCACCGCCGTGCTCGGCCTGGCCGAGGCGGTGGACGCCTGGCTGGCCGCCCTCATCGTGACCGTCGTGGTCCTGGCCGTGGCCGGGGTCGCAGCGCTGCGCGGCAAGAAGCAGGTCGCCGAGGCCGCCCCGCCCGTGCCCGAGCGTGCCGTCGCCGGGATCAAGCAGGACGTCGACACGTTGAAGGGGAGCCCGTCGTGAGCGAGAGCCAGACGCCGGAGGAGATCCAGGCCGACATCGAGCGCACCCGCGCCGACCTCGCCGACACCGTCGGCCAGCTCGGCCAGCGCCTCGAGGAGCGCAAGCAGCAGGCCCGCACCGGGGCGACGTACGCCGGCGCCGCCATCGGCGGGCTCGTCGCGGTGCTCGTGCTGGTCAAGATCGTCAAGAAGGTGCGGTCGTGACCGCGCAGCGCGCCAAGGTCGAGGACAGCGGCAGCAAGGCCGCCCGCATCCTCTACAAGCCCTGGGGGATCGTCGGCAGCATCGTCTCCGCACTGATCGCCCGACAGGTCTTCCAGGCGATCTTCACCCGCCTCGTCCCGGTCGACAGCGACGACCCGCCCAAGCCGCTGGAGTCGGAGTACTCGCTCAAGGAGGTCCTCGTCACGGCCCTGGCCCAGGGGGCGATCTTCGCCGTGGTCAAGGCGTTGTTCCAGCGCGGCTCGGCCCGGGCCTTCCAGCGCTGGACGGGCGAGTGGCCGGGCGACTGACGATCGTCCTCCCCGTCGCCGCCGCAGTGGCTAGCCTGACGACATGAAGACCCTGTTGCGCTGCCCCTGCGGCGAGGAGATCCGCGGAACCGACGAGGACGACCTGGTCGACAAGGCGCAGGCCCACCTCGCCGCACAACACCCCGGCCGCGAGTACGAGCGCGAGATGATCCTGTTCATGGCGACCTGACATGTCCGACTCGCCCCTGGTGCTCGGGCCCCTGCTGCGCCACGTCGACGAGCGTTCGGCGTCGGTGTGGGTCGAGACCGACGGCCCCGGCAGGGTCCGGGTCGTCGCCGAGGGGTGCGCGGGAGCAGAGGCGACGACCTTCGCCGTGCACGGCCACCACTACGCGCTGGTCTGCCTCGACGGCCTCGAGCCCGGCCGTCGCTACCCCTACACCGTGGTGGTCGACGGCGAGACGGTGTGGCCGCCCGCGGGCTCCGACCTGCCGGCGAGCGTCGTCCCGACCCTCGACCACACCAAGCCGCTGCGGTTGGCCTACGGCTCCTGCCGTACGTCGGTCGCCCACGACGAGGCCGGCAACAAGACGCACGGCATCGACGCGTTGCGCGCCTACGCGCTGCGGATGGCCGGCCTCACCTCGGGGCCGGACGACCCCGACGACCCCGACGGCGGCGCGCCCCGCTGGCCCGACCTCGTCGTGTTCCTCGGCGACCAGGTCTACGCCGACGAGACCACCGCGGCGATGCAGCAGTTCATCGCCTCGCGCCGCTCGCTCGACGAGCCGCCCGGCAAGGAGCTCAAGGACTACGAGGAGTACGCCCACCTCTACGCGCTCGCCTGGTCCGACCCGGTCAACCGCTGGCTGCTCTCGACGCTGCCCAGCCTGATGATCTTCGACGACCACGACATCCGCGACGACTGGAACACCTCGCGGGCCTGGAAGGACGAGATGGAGGCCACCGACTGGTGGCACGACCGGATCGTCGGCGGGCTGGCGTCGTACTGGGTCTACCAGCACCTCGGCAACCTGTCGCCGGCCGAGCGCGAGGCCGACCCGGTCTGGTCCGAGATCGTCGCCCACGCCGACGAGCCGGGCTGGGACGCCGGCGCCGTCCTCGACGCCTTCGCCGACCGCGCCGACCAGGAGCCGACGTCCTACCGCTGGAGCTATGTCCGCGACCTGGGGTCGCAGGCCCGGCTGGTCGTCATCGACTCGCGTGCCGCGCGGGTCCTCGAGCCCGACCACCGCTCACTCCTCGACCCCGACGAGCTCGCCTGGGTCGACGAGCAGCTGCGCGGCGACGTCGACCACCTGCTCGTCGCCACGTCGTTGCCGTTCCTGCTCGCGCCCGGGCTGCACCACGTCGAGGCGTTCTCGGAGGCGTTGGCCGGGGGCGGCTGGGGACGCCGGCTGTCGGGCCTGGGCGAGAAGGTGCGCCAGACCGTCGACCTCGAGCACTGGGCGGCGTTCCAGGCCGCCTTCGGCGCGGTGGCCGAGATGGTGCTCGAGGTGGGCCGCGGCGAGCGTGGCCGGGCGCCGGCGACCGTGACGTTCCTGTCGGGCGACGTCCACCACAGCTACCTCTCCGCGGTGAAGCCCGTGCCCGGCGTGCAGAGCCGCCTCATGCAGGCGGTCTGCTCTCCCATCCGCAACCCGCTGCCGCGCGCGTTCCGCTTCGCCACCGCGGCCTTGTCCTACGGCGTCGCCGGACCGCTCGGCCACGTCGTCGCCCGCTCGGCCAAGGTGCCCGAGGCGCCGTTCGAGTGGCGGCTGGTCGAGGGACCGTGGTTCGACAACAACCTGGCCACCCTCGAGGTGCACGGGCGCGGGCTGCGGCTCTGGTGGGCCACCGGCCACCTCGACAAGGGCGACGACGTCGACCGGCCACGGCTCGTGCGGGTGGCCGACGTCCGCATCGACTGCTGAGCCGCAGATCGACCGGCCGCCGGTCCACCTGGACGCTGAAGCCCCGACCGGGCCGACGAAATTTCAGCGGCCCGGTCACAGGTTCAGCGTCCCGGTGCGACCAGCGGGACTCACGAGGCCAGAGGGTCGGGCGGCCGCGCCAGCGGCGGCGGGCCGAGCTTGCGAGGCTCCGCCGTTGAGCGCGCCGTGAGTCGATCGCGAGAGGCTCGGGGTCAAGGACCGCCGAAGGCGGCCGCGAAGCGGCGCGAAGCGTCCTTGACGCCGAGGCGCGATCGACTACGCGCGCGGCCGCCCGACCCGGACCACCCGAAGCCCGGAACGGGTTGGTAGCCGAGGTGCGGCTGGTGTGGTCTCGTGACGGTCGCGGGCGACCTCCTCGACCACCGTGGGGTGACGGTCGCGGGCGACCTCCTCGACCACCGTGGGGGCGACCTCCTCGAACCCACCTGGGTGCCAGTCAGCGCAGCGCCGCCGCCTCGACCAGCGACGGCCCGTACCAGGTGAGCAGCCGCCCACTGACGAGCTCGGTCGGGGTGCGGGTGAAGGCCTCGGGGCCGTCGTCGGCGGTGAAGACGTAGGGCTCGTCGGGCAGCAGCACGACGTCGGCACCGGCGGCGTCGAGGTCGGTGAGCTCGACGGCCGGGTAGCGGTCGGGGTGGTCGGCGTAGGCGTTGGCCCAGCCGAGGCGGCGCAGCAGGTCGGTGGTGAAGGTGCGGGCGCCGACGACCATCCACGGGTCGCGCCAGATCGGTACGACGACCGTGCGGGTCACGGGGGGCAGCGGGCCGCACCAGAGCTCGCGCGCCTCGGCCAGCCACGGCGGGCGGCTCCAGCCGCACGCGTCGAGGAGCCGCTCCATCGAGGCGACCGACGCCGGGACGGTCTCGATGTCGGTGACCCAGACGGGCACGCCCGACTCGCGCAGGCGGCGTACGTCGAGCTCGCGGTTCTCCTCCTTGTTGACAACCACGAGGTCGGGGGAGAGGGCGCGGATCGCGGCGAGGTCGGGGTTCTTGGTGCCGCGGACGCGGGTGACGCCGCGCTCGTCGAGGTCGGGCGGGTGGGTGCACCACTCGGTGGCGCCGACCACCGCGTCGGGCTCGACCGACACCAACGCCTCGGTGAGCGAGGGCACGAGCGACACCACCCGGCGTACGGGCGTGGTGAGGTCGAGCGTGGTGCCGAGGTCGTCCTTCATCGCCGCAGCGTCAGCCCGGTCGCGGCGTCGAGGGCCCAGGCCCGCTGGGCGATCTCGCCGTCGAGGGCGGCCGCCACGTCGTCGGGGATCGGGGCCGAGCGGCGCGACTCCATGGAGACGTGCACGTAGAGCAGCTCCATCGTGCAGGCGATGCGGTCGCGCGCCTCGTCGACGACGAAGGAGATGCCGTGCACCGCCTTGTCGGTCCGGGCGACCAACGCCGGCCGGACCGAG
>CALRVO020000048.1:0-13262 GCA_943371595.1 Sphingomonas paucimobilis | reverse complement strand
GTCTTCGGCAGACCGGCGACCTCGAGGGCCTCGTCGAGGGCGGCGCCCTTGAGCTCGACGACATCGCCGGGCCGGGCCGGGCCGGGGCCGGTCTTCCACGCGGGGTGTGCCTGGTAGTTGGGCGCGAGCACGTCGGGCACGGTGATCGTGTCTCCGGTGCTGGCGCGGTGGAACGTCTGCGACATGACGCCTCCTGGCGATCGCGGTGGCCCGACCCGGCTACTGCCGGTGCGGGGATGGGCGGTGCACGGTGCAGTAGAAGTTCTGCACCCTGCGCCACCGGCCGTTGTTGTCCTGGCCGATGGACGTGTGGGAGCGGCGCAGGCACTGCACCAGGTGGACGCCGACGCTGCCGGTGACGGGAAGGTCGACGTCGTGGAGGCCGTGAAGGGCGTTGTAGACCTCGCCTGCCAGGTCGTAGCCGGGCCGCGGGTCCTGCCCGGGGCGGCGGGTGGTGACCTGCAGGCCGAGCATCGAGTCGGACATGGTCGGGTCGTCGTCGACGCCGTACGCCGCGAGGACGACCACGCTGTCGGGCGACTGCGGGATCGTGTCGAGCACGACCGCGACGTCGCCGCCTTGGTAGGCACCGGCCGGGCGCCAGGTCGCCGTCGTGGCGGTGTCGAGCAGCTGGGCGACGCCGGTAAGGAACCGGCGCTCGAAGTCGGCCGACATCTCAGGTCCCGATCTTGCGGCGGATGCTGGTCGCCACGATCTGTGCGACCACGGTCCGCTCGCTGTTCAGGGCGTTCTCGAGGTACTTCGCGGTGCGGCCCGGGTCGTGGCGGTAGGTCAGGTCCTCGTGCTGACGGACGGCGTACGGCGTGTTGTACGACACCGCCGCGGTGACCTCGCTGCCGGTGGTGTCGGTGGTGACCTTCCCCGACCGCTCCAAAGGGCTCTCCTCGTGTGGGGTGTGGTCGTTGGACTCCCCCAGCACGTGCTCCCCGCCGAGGAAGATCCCGTCAGCGGCGGCCGCGGCGACGAGCTGCTCGAGGTCGGCGAGTGCCTGGCGTGGGTCGATCATGCGCAGGTCACCTCGACGAGCACCGCGTACCCGCGGATCTTGCGCTCTTTGGCGGCCAGGACCCGCGAGGTGCGGCCGGCGATGGTGACGGTGGACTCGGGCGTGAACACCTCGAGGGGGTCGACCATGAGCGTGGTGTCGTCGACGGTCACCCAGGTGCGGGGGTGGCAGATCAGGGTGGCCTCGGAGACCGCCTCGTCGCCGTTGGAGTCGCGAACCATGCGGCGGGTCTCGTCGACATCGCACTGCACGTCCCGGGGGGCGGCGTACGTCGGGCCGTAGGCACCCTCGCCGGTGCGCGTGTCGACCGTGACGGTGTCCTTGAGCTGGGAGCGGCGGACCTTCACGGCTACCAGCTCCCGACCGAGGCGGACATCAGGCCGCCGGCGCGCAGGTGCCTGGCCGCGCGCGGGGCGAGGTACATCGGGGTGGCGCGGTTCTCGCCGGCGCCGTACTGCTGCTGGGTCGCGCCCGACGACATGCCCTGCAACGGGCCCAGGATGTCGTCCTCCTCGTCGGAGGCGACCCAGAACTCGACCTGAGCGCACACGGCCTTGCGGAGGGCGTCGACGACGTCGGACCTGGTGGGGTTGCCGTCGGTGTCGATGTCGTAGACCGCGGTGAGGGTGTGGTCGTTGACGAGCTCGGACGCGCGGGCGAGCAGCCGCGCGGCGTCGACCGGCTGCGGGGCGCCGGTGTAGTCCGCGAGCTGCTCGCCCGTCGCGTACGCGCGCATCGGTCAGGCCTGACCGCTGGCCTGGGCAGCGTCGTGCTCGGCGACGCGGGCGCGCTTCTCGTCGGCGCTGCCGGTCTTCGGCAGGCCGCGGTCCTCGAGCGCCTTGTCGAGCGCCTCGCCCTTGAGGTCCTCCGGCTCCGGGTCGGCGTCGGGGCCGCCGCCCTCGCGGGGCTTCTCGTCGAGCGGGGCGCCCGGCTGGCCACCCGCCACGGCGTCGGCCTTCTCCTGGTCGGTCAGCGTGACCGGGGTGCCGTCGGTGGAGGCTGTCGTGTGGGCCTTCTCGGCGGTGTCCTGCTTCTCCGGGTCGTCGACGTGGACCGCGCCGGCCTTGATCGGCCGCACGCCCTGGGAGGCGTGGATCTCGGGGTTGACGACCTGGCTGCCGTGGGGGTTGGCGTCGCCGGCGTTGGTGGGGCCGAGGAAGTCGCCGGGCCGGGGGTCGACGGCCCCGTCGCGGGTCCGGGTGCCGATCTGCTGGTCGGCGGCGTCGGACCGGGGGTCGAGCGGTTGCGGGGCGCGCTCGAGGGTGACCGGCTTGCGGGAGCCGATGCCGTAGCCCTGCTCCTTGAGGTAGGCGCGGACGCCGTCGGGCAGGTCGCCGCGCTTGTCGGTGTCGTACTCGGCGACGCCGTCGTTGAAGACGAGGGTGACCGGGCCGATCGAGGTGGTGTCGCTGAACCCCTTCACGGGGGCGGTGATCTTCATGTCGGGCTCCTCAGCCGTCGTCGTGTCACCGGCCGGGCCGCAGGGGGTGCAGCCCGGCCGGTGGTCTGGGTGGGAAGGGTCAGGCCGCCGGGGCGATCTGGACGTCCTTCATGACGCCGGCCGACTTGGTCTTCTTGAGCACGACCGCGACCGGACCCATCTCGACCTCGCCGGTCTTCACGGCGCCGGCCTTGGTGAAGTCAGGCAGCCACTGGTCGACGAGCTGGCCGCCGAGCGTGGAGACGCCGTGGAACCCGTCGAGGGCGAACCGGGCGGCGTACACCTGGGTGGAGCCGTTCACGACCGGGATGACGTCCTCGTTGGTGCCGGCCTTCTTGCCGGCGTCGACGAGCCGGATGTTGCCGTAGGCCTCGCGGGTGTCGCCCAGGGGCGTGACCTCGCGGGTGTAGGCGTTGGTCCGTCGCAGCGCGGCGCGGATCTTGGCGAGCGCGAGCTTGTTGCTGATGATCGCGCCGGGCTCCCCGTCGAGCATCGCGAGGAAGGTGTCGAGGTCGTCGAGGATCTGGTAGCTCTTGGCCTCGTCGATCGCGCCGTGCCAGGCGACCTCGCTGGTGACCTCGGTGGTCGAGCCGGCGAGCATCTTCTTCAGCCCGTCGAAGGAGTCGGCGACGGTCGCGGAGTCGCCGTTGATGACGGCGTTGCCGAACTCGGCCTTGGCGGCCTCGATCTTCTGCGACATGTTCAGGGCGACGGCCGAGGAGGCGGAGGCGCCGATCTTGGCGATGACGCGGTCGACCTGGAAGGACCCGCCGAGCACCTTGAGCTCGACGTTGTGCTTCGTGGTCGTGACCTCCTGGGGCACGTACTCGGTGTTGAGCGGGCGGAACCCGGCGGTGGCCAGGGTCGCGAGGCGGCGGTAGCCGTACTCGAGGGTCGCGCCGCCGCCGGCGGGGTTGACGACGTCGTCGAAGGTCAGCAGGTCGAGGATCGGGTTGAGCCGGAACTCGTTGATGACGGAGAGGTCGAGGTCCGCGGTGGCGTTCTTGGCGGCCTCGGCGAGGGTGACGGGCATGGGTGCTCCTGGTGGTGGTGGGGCCCTGGCCTGGTGGCTCAGGTGCCGTAGTGGCCGCCGACGGCGTCCGTCAGCGTCTTCGGGGTGCGCGCCTTGCTCTCGCCGGACCCGCCGGCACCGTGGTCTGCGCTGCTCGAGCCGGCCGCCTGGGTCGCCTTGAGCTTGGGGTTGCTGGTCACCGCGTCCTTGATCGCGGTGTCAACCTTGGCCGCGAAGTCCTTCGCGGTGGGGTCGAGGTCCGCGAGCTTCGCCAGGAAGCCGCGGGAGTCGAGGAGGGCGTCGGGGTCGCCCTGGTGCTTGCTCGCGGTGCGGTAGACGGCGAGCTCGATGCTGGTCTGCTTGGCCTGGGTCTGCGCCTGCTCGACCTGCTTGGCGAGCTCGGCGGGGTCGACCTTGTCCTTGTCGCCGTCCTTGATCAGACCGAGGGCCTTGCCGAGCTTCTGGGTGAGGTCGTTGACGGCGTCGTCGGCGGCCTTGGTCTTGGCGTTGGTGCGGTCGGCGGCGTTCTCGCGGCGCAGGCGCTCGATCTCGGCCTTGGCCTTCGTGGGGTCGGTCCACGGGGAGTCGTCCCCGTCGCTGCCCTTCTTCCCGTCGCCCGTTCCCTGGTCGCCGGAGCCCTTCTTGGCGTCGTCGCCAGCGCCCTGACTGCCGTCACCGGCGCCGCTGTCCCCCGAGCCGGCGCCGTCGCCGCTGTGTCCCCCGCCGTCGCCGCCGTCACCCTCCATGCGAAAGGCGTCGAAGCCGAACCGGTCTATGGAGCGGGCGCGGATCTGGTCGAGCACCGCCTGCTGGTTGGTGCTGAGGTGGTGGCGGAACGGGTTGCTGCTGGTTGTTTGCATCGGGACTCCTGGTCCTGTGGTGGTTCCCCGGCGCCTGGCCGGCGGTCTGTGGATGAGCGCTGTGCACTGTCGGTGCCGGCACGTAGGGTCCGCGGCACCGGACCGCGCCGACCGTGCGTGGTAGAGGAGGGAACAACCATGGCCAACCAGGAAGAGGGCGAAGTGCCCAACGTCGACTTGAACGCTGAGGAGTACCTACGGCCGGATGACGTCCTCGCGGAGTTGCAGAGCCTCGCGAATCAGGGAATCGGCCTGCCCGTGCTGCTAACCGTGGGCGGCAACGTCATCGCCGGCAGCTTGATCAGTGGACACACATACTTCAACGGGGTGGCCGAGAAACTCCGCGACTCCGTAGTTGTCACCGACGCAGAGGGCGACGACGACTTCACCGACGCGAAGAACAAGCTGGCCGACCTCGTCAAGCTCTTCGGCAGCCACTACCCGGACCCAGCGACCGACGAAGTCCACGACGACGAGCCATCTGATGTCTTCATGGTGCATCTGCACCTCAGAGACGTGACGTTGAACCCGGGGAGTAACTCGATCCGGCTGCCCTTCTGGCGCGGCCGGCTGGCCAGCGTGGATGGCTGGACACTCGGCGCACCGGCCTAGGTCGCGCGGTCGATCTGCTCGCGGCGCGACAGCCGCTTGAGGTCGTTGGCGTCAACGTGCTCACGCAGCGCCCGCTGCCACTCACGTGTCTTCGCCCGAGCTCGAGCAGCTGCCGCGTCGTCGAGCGCTAGCGCCTCTCGGCGCTTCCACGCCCGCACGTGCCGCTCCATCGCCCGCTGCCGCTGCTTCGCCTCGTACCCCTCGGGGTCAGACACCGGCTCACGCAGCCGCGTCGCACCAGGGACGTACAGCTTGATGGAGTGGGTGCAGTTCGGGTGCTGAAACCCCCGCGCCCGTGCCTGCGCCAGTGTGCACTCCACGTCGACCCGGACCGTGTCCTGGCTGTCGACCGCCGACGGGGCGAGCACCAGGCCGACCGCCCCGGACAGGGACAGGACCTTGCCCTCGAACGGCCGGCACAACGGACACTCCCGCGGAGAGTCGGACACGACCACCAGGTCCTGCCCGGCCGCGGCGAGCGTCGCAGCGTGTCCGTCGATCGCGACCCGGCCGGCCTCGGTCCGCACAGCCATCTCGACGTAGGACGTCAGCGACCAGTCACGGCCCGCCCGGTCACGGAACCCGACGATGCCGGAGTCGCCGAGCCGGTCGAGGACGTGCTGCGCGGCCTGCACGCGGGTCGTCTTCCCGCCGGTGACCTCCGCGGCGCCGGCGGCGATCGCGCGCCCCAGGGTGCCCTCGAGCAGCTGCGGGGAGCGCTGCAGGACGGTGGCGAGGGTCTCGGTCAGGGCCTCAGCGGACAGCAGCACCCCGCGGCCCGACGGTGGGACGACCGTGCGGCCGAGGTCCTTAGGCAGGTCAGCGACCGCGAGCGCGATGCCCTCGGTCTGCGCAGCGACCAGGGCCGTGGCGACGGTCTCGGCCAGCGTCTCGCGTGCGCCGCGCACGCCCGCTTCCGCGCGCGCCCGCCACAGCCGGATGCGGGTGAGCATCAGGTCGGCCCAGTCGTCGCGATCGAGGTCGCCGCGCATCGTGTCGGCCAGCTGCTGCAGGAGCATCAGCTCGACCTCGGCGGCGTACGACGCGACCGCGGCCGCGTGCCGGGCACCTGACTCAGGGCTGGCCGGCATCCGCCGACCCTACGTCGAGCACAGCGCTCGAGTCACCGGCCGCGGCGGCACCGGTCCCCTGGTCGTCGACGCCGGGCCGGAACCCTGCGGGGTCGGGCACCGACACCGAGAACTCCTCTCGGATGAGCGCGACCTCGGTGTTGACCGTCTCCTCGTCCCAGTCGGGGTGCTGCAGCTGCACCCGGGTCTTCGTGCTGGCCGCCTGAGCCCGGAACAACGCGTCCGAGGTCTGGGCAAGCACCAGCGGGTCGGCCTGGGTGACGTCGACGAAGTCCACCGAGACTTCGGCGGCCGCGCCCACCCCGGTGGAGAACAGGGCAGCGTCGACCGCGAGCTTCTTGCGGAGCACCGCGGTCAGTGCCGGCCGCATGGCCCGGATCTTCCGGTCCCGTGTCAGCGCCGACCGGCGGTCCTTCGATGTGACCTCGGTGGCGGTCTGCGCGACCTCGTCGCCCTCACCGAAGGTCTGCCGCGAGTAGCCAGCGGTGCGCAGGATGTCCTCGACGAGCTGCTGGCAGGTGGCGCGGTGCTGCTCGACGCGGATCTCGAACTGCTGCGGGGTGATCTGGGTGGCGCCGTCCTCGCGAGGCGGGGTGTTGACGGAGGTGAAGACGTCCTGCTCGTCGTCGAAGAACGCACCTCGGCCGGGGCCGTTGGACTCGAGCATGAACGACGGCACGATGATCCGGCCGCGAGCCAGGCGGACGTCACGCATCCACGACGTGTAGACCATGTCGAGCTTGTCCATCAGGCCCTCGACGCCGTCGAGGTCGGAGCGGCCGAGGTTGGCACCAATGGGGTCATGTCGCCACCTCCGCTGCGGGCGCTGGTTGGGGACGTGTGCGACCGCGAGGCCCGGTGACTGGGTGCTGATCTTCGACTCGGCGTCGACGACCAGGCCGGCGGTGCCGGGGTGTTCGGCCAGTGGGACGAGGCGGCCGAGCTTATCGGTGGTGCCCTCGTAGAGGCCGGGACAGATCACGCCCACGGCGTCGCGGCCGGTGCCGTCGAGCTCATGGCGCTCGAGGTGGCGTACGACGACCTGGCCGTCGGTGCGCACGACCCACCAGAACGTCACCGCGACCAGGCGGCCCCACCGGAACTCGGGCCAGGCGGCGTCGGCGTGGACGGGGTGGATCCAGGACCGGTCGGCGACGGTCTCATCCCAGGTGGTGCGCAGGTAGACGTCCCCGAGGGCTGCACCGATCTCCGCTGCCTCGGCCAGGGTGGCCATGAGCTGCTCGGTGGCGTTGTCGAGCTCGGTCTGCGCGGTGGTGTCCTTCGACGAGATCGTCGGGGGCTCTGCGAAGAGGAGGTCGGCGCTGGCCTGGCACAGGTCGGAGGCGAGGGGGACGTGGAGCTTGTCGGCTTCGGTGTTGCGGGTGAGGTCGCCGACAGGCTTGCCCCACCACATGCGGGCGACGGCACCTCGGACGCCGCCGCGGTACTGGGCGACCTTGTCGACCGGGGTCCGGCGGCGGTCGGAGTAGACGGCTCGGAGACGGTCGGTGTCACCGGCGTACCAGGCGTCCCACTCGGCCTGCTTGGCCGTGATCTGGGTGAGCGGGGCGGGGGGCCAGGGCTGGCCGGCGTCGGGGAGCGGCATGCGGTGTCCTGTCCCCTCGGGGTCGTGGATGATCGGGCGGGTGACTATGCAACGTTGGGAACACGGGTGGCTTTCCGTGCAGCAAAACTCGTCGAACCAGTGGATGTCGTGCCACTGGCAGTCAGCGCCCGAGGAGCAGCGAGTGATCGCGCAGAACAAGGGGTACGCCTACGAGAATCCTCTGCCGACGGCCGCACACGAGCGGGTGGTAACCGAACGGCTCAAGTTTGTCGCCGCGCTCGGCGCTAGCGGCTGGGAGATGGTCGGCGCGGACACCTTCGGGTTGACCCTGTTCTTCAAGCGCCCGCTGGTCGACTAGGCCGCGGCTAGCCCATCGTCGTGGGCATCAGACCCGGGGCTGGTGTCGCGGGCGGTGTCGAGCGGGATCGCAGCCCGCCACAGCGTGCGGGTCGAGTGGATGGCGTACCGGGCGGTGTCGGCCTCGTGGTCGTCGACCTTCAGCGGCGCGTCGATGCCCTTCGCGGTCTTCTTCGGGTCCCACGAGTAGCCCGGGATCTGCTCGATCAGGTGCGTGCACGCGCTCGACACCTTGAGCCGGTCGGTGGCCAGCAGACTGCCGACAGTGCGGATGCCGGCGAGGACGTCGTTGTGCGCGTTCGCGACGTTCGTCATCCCGTCGTGGAACAGCTGCATCTTGAACGACGCCGCAGCCGGGTCGACGTACACCCACTCCGGGCGCTGCCACGGCTCCGGGTCACGGTCCCCCAGCCAGTTGCGCAGCGACTGCGACTGCACCGCGTCGGTCAGCCCCGTGGGTGGCGCCCACTCGTCGAGCAGCCACAGCCGGCGGTCGGCCAGGCCGGCGATGAGCCCGCGGGTCGGGTTCGTCGTGCCGTAGTCGATCCCCAGCGACAGGATCCGCTCCATCGGCGGGATCGCAGCGGCGTCGACGACGTGGCGGGCGGGGTCCCACATGTCGTAGACCGCGCCCTCGGCCTGGACCCACTCGCCGTCGATGAACCGGCGGTACCAGAGCCCGGTGTACTCGCGGCGGATTTGCTCGACGTACTCCGGGTTGGACCGGGTCAGCCAGGTGTTGTCGGCGAGCCGGAACCGGAACACCCGGTAGCCGAGCTCGGTCGCGCGGTCGACGACCTGTCGCTTGAGCCAGTGCGCGGGCCCGTCGGGGTTGGTGGTGGCGAACAGTTGCGCGCCGGGCACCGACATGCGGCCCAGGAGCGTGGTCCAGAAGCCCTCCGTGACCAGGGTGGCCTCGTCGACGTAGGCGCCGGCGACGGTAAGGCCACGCAGCACCAGCTCGGCGCGGGTGTCTGAGGAGCCGAGGACCCAGACCTTGCGGCCCAGCACCGTCGCGGTGGGTGCGCCGGCGGTGTAGGTCACGAGTGCGGCGAGGGGCCCGAAAAGGGAGCGGTCCATGAGGGGGCCGAAGACGTTGCGAGCGATGCTGTCGCGGGTGCGGCCGGCCATGACGAGCTCGCCGCCAAGGGGTGCAGTGGCGACGTAGCGGAGCCAGCGGAGCAGCGAGGCGATGGTCTTGCCGGAGCGGATGGATCCGGTCCAGAGGTTGACGCGGGAGTCGGACTCGACGCAGGACCGGATCTGCAGGGGGCTGAGGCTGAGGTTGGCCAGCGACGGCAGCGTCACGCGCTGGCCTGGTCGCCGCGGAATGCCGCACCGAGGTCCTCGAACAGCGCCACCAGCATCGACCGGGCCTCCTCGACCTCACCGCCCTTGTCGAGCTCACCCAGCCGGATCGCACGGTCCAGCGCGTTGCCGGCGGCCTGCATGAGCTTCAGCTTGTCGACCGGAGTCGGCTCGGGCTGCGTCCACTTCCGCATGACGAAGTCCTTGCCGCCGTAGTCGCGGTACTCGTGCGGGAGCCACACCTGCGCGCGGAGCCGTTGGGCGTCGTCGAGGAGCTGCAGCTCGAGGTCGGAGCGCAGCGCGGCGGCGTCGGCCTTGCGTGCGGCGGTGGCCTCGCGGGTTGCGGTGCGAGTGAAGTCGAGGCCGAGGTCGCGGGCGACGGTGGTGATGGTGCCGGCTGACCAGCCGAGCTCGCGGGCGATCGCGTTGCGACCGAACCCTCGGGCGTGGAGGTCGCGGACCCTGGCGCGGTCGTCGTCGGTGACCTTCGACTTGTAGGTCCGGGGCATGTCTCACCTCGCAGCGGGCGGGCTCCGGCGCCTGGCCGGGGCGGGACATGACGAACGGGAGGCGCCTCGTCTAGAGACACTTCTCCCGTTGAACCGGATCATTCAGGACGCACAACGCTCGGTGTCAACCCTTCGATGTGTCCCGATGCTCGATCTGCTGGCGTACTCCCTCGGGAAGCAATGCGTGCATCTCCGCGATTTGGCGCGGCTCGGAGATGAGCCGCTCGACAACGAGCACCAGGATCTTGAAGAGCGCGGTGACCGTCTCTGGGGTGTCCTCATGGGACAGTGCATGAGCTGACTGGTTGCCGTTGAAGCGGAGAACGTCCATCGCCTGAATGACCTGAGTCGGAAGTCCGGCCTGCGCTGCCGCGCCGATCGTGGCGTTGAGGTTCCCCTGGTCGGGAAAGAGTTCGGTGAGGATGCCCTCGAGGGTGACACGCAACAGCGCCGCAGCCGATCGTGGACTGGTGTTGGTGACCGCTCGAGCCTCGTTGTAGACGGCTCGCACCGACTGAGGGAGATCCGCAGGTGCCTCAGGGCCTCCAAGCCCCAGAGGCCAAAGCAACTCCCCAGAGGTGAAGGTTCCTCCGCCGGTGGGCTTCTGCCTCAGGCGGGTGAGCCACATCATGTGCTTGCCGCACGCCGCGCACTTGGTGAGAACGTACTTCGTAGGTGCCCATCCTCCGGGAGCGGCTTCGGCCAATTGCTGGCTGGGTTGCGCAGCGTGCGCTCCGCACGATGGACAGTCGAATGACGCTAAGCCGTACTGCGGAGGCGTTCCGTTTCCCACGTCGCGCACCCTAACCCGAAGTACCGACAGGGTCGGCGGGCCTTGCAGCGACGGCGCGCTGGCACCGGGCCGACCCGCACGCCGGGCACAGCACCAACCGAGACGCCGGCCGCTCCCCCGGCACCGCCGCCACCACCACCGGCTCGTAGCCCGGCACCGGCGCGCACGGCATCGGCCGACCCGCCCGGGCACGGGCCAGCGACTCGACCCGGACGTGCTCGGCCAGCTCCTGGTAGGACGTGGGGTCCCAGCCCTCGTGGCACTCCACGCACGTGGCGACCCGCTCCGCCAGCCGCACGCCGAGCGACCCGCGCGTGCCGCAGTTCGGGCACGTCGCGTCCGGGCGCCACGCCGGCTGGTCCCACCCGGTCACGATCCGCGCTCGGGCCCACCACCGGCGTACGTCGCGCGCGGCGTCGTGCCAGTGGCAGCAGGTCACGAGCTGGGTGCCCTTGTCGACGGCCGCGCTCCGCCGGTGGCACCTAGTCATGCGGCCGGCCAGGAGCGCACCGAGAGCGCGGACGCACTCGTCGGTCGTCATCGTCTGGTGGTCGACGTCGTACCGGTTGAGCCACCGGTTGGTGCCGCGCTCGATGTCGACCAGGGCGGCGAGGGCGTCGATGCGGGCGGCAGGTTTCGACTCGTAGGCCCCCGACTGGGGCGCCTGGTCGTTGGCGGGTGCGGCGTCGTCGAGCTGGTCGAGCAGGGAGGGGACGCGGACGCGGTGCCAGGTGACGACCCTGGTGCCGTGGGCGTCGGGGTCGCGTTCGACGCGTTCGCGGGCTCGGCGGGCGTCGACGAGCTCGGCGATCATGTCGACGACCTCGACGTGCTGGTCGTGCTCGAGGGGGGCAGCGGTCACGCAGCACCGACCACGAGCTCGTGCCGCGCAGCGATCCCAACCCCGGCCAGCTCGGGACGCCGCTCGAGCAGCACCCCGAGCGACGGCGACTGGGCAGCCAGTCGGCCACCGCCGCCTCCCCGGCGGGTCTCGAGCGTCCCGACCAGCACCCCGGCCCGACCGGCCGCATGATGCTCGACCAAGACCTCCACGTCGACCCCCACACGCGATGCCGAGGGTGACCGGTCAGCCGTGGCCGAGATGGTGTCGGGACGCGCTGTTCGACGCACTGGCGACGCGTCGATGTGCGGGCTCGCTGAGTGCGTCGGCTCCGTAGGAGAGGGAGCCGACCCGACGCACTCGGCTCGCGTCTGCCCGGGGGGCCTTGTCGACGCACTTGTCGACGCACTGCCGACGCACTGGTGGCGGGTGGTGTTGTGCGGGTCAGTCGGTGGGTGTGGCGTGGTCATCTTCTGCCTCTCGGTACGGGATGAGGAGGACGTGGAGGTTGCTTCGTCCAGGGCCGGGCACGCGGGCGACGTGCCCTTCGGAGACGAGGACCTTGATGGCGTCGCGGAGGAACTTGGCGGTGCCGGGGATGTCGCGTTCGATGTCGCGTTGGGTGCAGTTCTCGTGCTCGCCGATGTAGGTAGCCACCTTCTCCATCAGGGATGTGGGTCGGAAGGATCCGTCGTCGTTGCGGGGGGTCTCGTCGCGGCCGATCCACCAGCGGGTGGCGCCTTGCTGGTCGGAGGGCGTGGAGGGGTCGAAGGATGAGGAGTCGAGGGTGAAGGTGCCTGCGTAGCCGCCGGGGCTGGTCTTGCGGAGCTCGCCGGTGCGGTCCTTCTCGATGCGGAGCATGATGCGGCCGACCTGGCCGGGGGCGGGTTTGATCTTGGCGTCGACGCGGAGGTAGGCGCCGTCGACGGCTCGTTTTTTGGCGGTGCCGCCGATGGCGAAGCCGGTGGAGCGAGCTTCGGCCGACTTGGGGAGGTGGTCGACGCTGATGACGCAGGAGCCGGCTTTGGCGGGGGGCATGACGATGGTGCGGAGGGCGGCGGTGATCTCGTCGTTGTCGACGGACTTCACGCCGAGCATGGGCAGGACTTCGCCGAGGGAGTCGATGATGACGACGTCGGGGGCCAGGGCGGTGATGTCGGCGACGGCGGCCTTGAGCTGGTCGCCGTCTTCGGGTTCGTAGTAGCGGAACTTGTCGGGGTTGGCGATGTCGTCCCAGGCGGCGCCGAGGAGCGCGAGGCGGGCGGCGGTGTGTTCTTGGCCGTTGTGGTCGACGTCGATCATGGCGAAGGTGCCGCCGTTGTTGAGGGCTTCGATGCCGGCGCACTGGGCGAGCCAGGTCTTGCCGGACTCGGGGTCGCCGAAGAGTCCGTTGTGGCGGCCGGCGTAGAAGAGCGCGGTGCCGTCGCGGCGGGTGCACCAGCGGGGCGGGATGTTGGTGGGGCGGGCGCCGGTGTTGATCCAGGAGAGGTCGGCGAGGCCGGTGTCTCGGCTGGTGGGGCCGTCGGTGGGGCCGAAGCGGGTGGCGGTGTCGTCGAGGCGTTGGAGGGCTTCGGCGAGGGTGCGGTCGATGGTGTCGGGGGTGCCGGTGGTCGCGAGTTGTCGGAGGGTGGTGGCGAGGGCGTCGACGGTGCGCAGGCGTGCGGTGTCGCGGACGATGCGGGCGTAGGTGTCGCCGGCCAGGGGGTTGGGGCAGGCGCGGTCGTTGCCGTGGAGGTCGGTGACGAGGCGGGCGAGGTCGGCGTTCTTCGACCTGGTGGCGTGGGCGGCGAGGGTGATGGCGTCAGGGCCCTGGTCGGTGGGGAGATCGTTGGCGAGCTGGTGCC
>CALRVO020000047.1:0-13361 GCA_943371595.1 Sphingomonas paucimobilis | reverse complement strand
CTCCTAGTCCTGCTGATGTTCATCACGTCGCTCGCGCTGCCGACGACGGCGGCCACCGCCGCGCCCGTGCGCCCCGGCGCCACCGTCTCCGCCGGCTCCGTCCCAGGTGCCGCGACGGTGGCGACGCTGGCCGACGGCAAGAAGAAGGCGGGCAAGGGCCAGAAGGCCGCACGCGTCAAGTACCGGCCTCCCCGCGGCGTGACCTTCAACTCCGCCGTCGGTGGCAGCGCCGCGCAGCGCACGATCATCACCAAGCTGCTGCGCACGATCAACGCGGTGCCCAAGGGCCAGGAGATCCGCATCTTCAGCTGGAACTACCTCAGCGCCCACGCCACCGACGCCCTGCTCGCGGCCCAGCGCCGCGGGGTGCGGGTGCGGCTGCTGATGGACAACCTCAACAACGTCGAGATCGCCAACGGGCCCTTCCGGCGCCTGCGCGCCGGGCTCTTCCTGGGCAACAAGGGCCGCAAGCTCGAGCGCCGCAGCTGGGCGCGCACCTGCCAGGGGTCGTGCCGCGGCACCGGGGGACAGGCCCACTCCAAGTTCTACATGTTCTCGAGGGTCGGCAAGACCCCCCGCGTCGTCATTCAGGGCTCGGCCAACCTGACCGAGGCCGCGACCTTCAACCAGTGGAACGACGTCTACACCCACGTGCGCAACCGCGACGTCTGGAACTTCTACTCCAACGTCTTCCAGCAGGCCGCCACCGACAAGCGGATCGCGCGTCCGTTCCTCGCGACCAGGTCGGCGACCTTCCGCCTCATCCAGTTCCCCCTCGTCGGAGGCCGTGACCCGGTCTACCAGCTGCTGCAGGAGGTGCGCTGCAAGGGCGCCCGCAACACCGGCTCCGGCGTCACCCGCATCCGCATCGCCCCCGACGTCATCCGCAACGACCGCGGGATGCGCCTGGCCAAGGTCCTGCGTGGGCTCTACAACCGGGGCTGCGACGTCCAGATCGGCTACACCATCGTCGGCGTCGACATCGGCCGCTACCTGCGTGCCCCCGGCGGCCGCGGACCGGTCCCGATGCGCCACCTGGTCCAGGACCTCGACGACGACGGCGAGTTCGACAACTACTTCCACCTCAAGGCCATGTCGATCGTCGGCAACATCGGCGGCAACCGCAACGGCTACGCCGTGATCAACGGCTCGGCCAACTGGTCCGGGGCGGCGCTGCGCAGCGACGAGAACGTCGGCATCTACCGCAACCAGCGCGACACGCTGGCCTACGACCGGCACATCAGCTACTGGTACAACCGGTTCGGGTCCGCCTCGATGCGCACCAGCCCCCTGGCGGCGATGCGCGCCACCGGCCGGCCCGCCGAGCCCGGTGCCCTGGTCTTCGGCACCGGCAAGGACGCGGTCTACGAGGACGGCACGCCCTACAGCCTCACCGGGATCGACCCCTTCGCCAACAACGTTGAGTGAGTCGTCGGCCGGCGCCCGACTGGGGCGGCGGGTGCGCATCCGCGGGGTCGACGACCACGGCGTCACGCTCACCGCGCCGGTCGACGTGCCGGTCGACGTCTGCTTCGACGGGCGGCGGATCTGGACCTTCTGGACCCGGCGCGACAGCGTCCCGGTCGCTCCCGACTGGCTGCCGCGCGGTCGGGGCAGGTGGCCGGTACGCGCCGCGTCCTGGCCCGGGCCGCTGCGTCGCCACCTGCACGGTCGCAGCCGGATCACGGTCGTCGACTCGGTGAGCGGACAGGTCTACCTCGACGAGGACGTCACGCTGGGCGCCGGCACGGGATCGGGGCCGGGATCGGTGATGGGCCCCGAGGTCGGGCCGATCCTGGTGCGCAACCGTCGCGGCGTCGACCTCGGCATCGACAAGTCCGGACGGCTGGTCCCGACCTTCGCCGGGCGCACCGAGCGCGACATCGCCGCGCTGCTCGACGCGACCGAGGCGGTGATCGAGGCGCTGCGCTCGGCCGGCATCGACCCCTTCATCGCCTACGGCACGTTGCTCGGAGCGGTGCGCGAGGGCCGGGTGCTGGGTCACGACTCCGACGCCGACCTCGGCTACGTCAGTCGGTTCACCACCCCGGTCGACGTGATGCGCGAGTCCTTCCAGGTCCAGCGGCACCTCGCCGCGCACGGCTGGCGGATCACCCGCTACAGCGGCGGGGCCTTCAAGATCTTCGTCACCGAGGCCGACGTGACGCGGGGACTCGACGTCTTCTCCGGGTTCCTCGACGGCGGAAGGCTCCACCTGATGGGCGAGGTCGACGCGCCCTTCGAGCCCGCGTGGATCTACCCGCTCGGCATCGCCCACCTCGACGGCCGCCCGATGCCGGTCCCGGCGCGCCCCGACAAGCTGCTCGAGGCGACGTACGGCCCGGGGTGGAAGGTGCCCGACCCGGCCTACAAGTTCACCACCCCCGACCACACCGTGCGGGCGTTCGACGACTGGTTCCGCGGCACCCAGCCCGGCATCCGCTACTGGGACCGGCGCTCCCACCACGGCAAGCGCCGCCCGGTCGTCGACCGGCCCAGCGCCCTGGCCCGGCGGGCCCGGGCGGTGGCCACCGAGCTCGGGGCCGAGGTGCTCGACGTGGGTGCCGGGCGCGGCAGCGACAGCCTCTGGCTGGCCCGCCAGGGTCTGCGCGTGACCGCCTACGACTACGTGCCCCACGCCGCGGACCAGGCGCGGCTGGCCGCCGAGGCCGAGTCCCTCGACCTCGAGGTGCGCCACCTCAACCTCGCCGAGCTGCGCTCGGTCCTGGGTGAGGGCACGCGCCTGGCCCACCAACCACGGCCGCGTGTGGTCCTGGCCCGTCACGTCCTCGACGCCACCTCCGGGGTCGGGCGCGAGTCGTTGGCCCGGTTGTGCTCGATGGCCCTGCGTGACGGCGGGCAGCTGCTCGCCGAGCTCTACCACCCCGGCCAGGGCGGACGGTCGTGGATGGTCGGACGCCCCGACGCCGAGGCGATCGCGGCGCTGCTGAGGGACGCCGGCGCCGCACGCGTTATCGTCAGGCACCGCCGACGCTCGTCGGGCCGGGAGTTCGTGAGGGTGGTGGCAGAGTGGAGCTGAGCTCACTGCGACCGGGCGCCGCCCGGGTCGAGCAGCTCGAGCAGCGGGTGGCCGACCTGGAGGCCGACCTCACCGAGCTGCGTCGCCACCAGCTGCGGCTGGCCGAGCTGGTCGACGTCGTCCAGGAGCTGCTGATCCCGGTCGCCTCGCGTGACGAGGCCGCCGTGCAGCAGGCGATCGCGCGGTTCCAGGAGTCGCTGTGAGCACGGAGGGCGTGCGCTAGT
This sequence comes from Sphingomonas paucimobilis, assembly GCA_943371595.1. Classification (GTDB taxonomy): domain Bacteria; phylum Actinomycetota; class Actinomycetes; order Propionibacteriales; family Nocardioidaceae; genus Nocardioides. The sequence continues at coordinate 10,097 of CALRVO020000047.1, read as the reverse complement.
GGTCGACCGGGTCTTCGTCCACATCGGGCTCCCCAAGACGGCGACGACCTACCTGCAGACCATCATCTGGGCCAACCGCGACCGGCTGCGGGCGCAGGGGGTCCTGGTGCCCGGGGCCGAGCGCCGCGACCACTTGTGGGCCTCACGCACCGTGCGGGAGGAGAAGCGCCAGGAGTGGGCGCCCGAGGTGCAGCGCACCGCCTGGGACCGGATCCGCGCCGAGCTCGCCACCACCGACGGCACCGCCCTCATCTCGCACGAGTTCTTCGCCGCCGCCCGTCCCGGCCAGGCCAGGGCCATGGTCGAGCAGCTGGCCCCCGCGCAGGTGCACCTGGTGGTCACCGCCCGCGAACCGTTGGGGCTGTTCACCGCCAGCTGGCAGGAGAGCCTCAAGAACGGCTCGACGCTCCCGATGGTCGACTACGGCCGCACCGTCTCGTCGCGGCCGAGCGACATCTGGAACTGGCGCACCCTCGACCTGCGGCTGGTGCTCGAGCGCTGGACGACGGCCGTGCCCGCCGAGCGGGTGCACGTGCTGGTGCTCGACCCCGGCGCCCCCCGCGACGACGTGTGGCACAAGCTGGCCGAGACCGTCGGCTTCTCCGGCGAGGGGATGGACCTGTCGCAGTCGTTCCCCAACAGCTCGATGGGGGTGGTCCAGGCCGAGACGCTGCGCCGGGTCAACACCCGGCTGCAGGGCTTCGAGCGTGCCTACGACCGTGGCGTCTACATCCGCACCTTCCTCGCCGACGACCGGCTCGTGCCCCAGGGCGGCGACCGCTTCTGGCCCGAGCCCGACCAGGTCGACGACTGCCGGGCCCGCGGGGCCCTCGCGGTGGCCCACCTGCGCGAGGGGGCCTACGACGTCCGCGGCGACCTGGCCCACCTCCTGGTGCCCGACGACCTCGAGCCCCGGCGCAGCACGGCGTCGGTGACCGACGAGGAGGTCGCGGGCGCTGCCGTCGACCTGGTCGCCACGATGCTCGGCGACGTACGCCGGCTCGACCACGACCTGAGGGCCGCCCGGTCGGCGTCCGAGGGGTCGCGCCTCACCTCGCTCGTGGGCCTGGCCCGTCGACGTGCCGCCCGGTTCAGCCGCGGCGCGCGAGACGCTTGAGCTGTTCGCGTCGCCCCGGTGCCGGTCCCGCCGGCTTGTCCTCCACGACGAAGGGACCCTTCGCGACCCCGCGCATCTGGTCGACCCGGGCGGCCAGCTCCTGGGCCGCGGCCGGGTCGAGCCGCCGCGGCGTGCGGGGGTGCGCCAGCGGGTCGTGCTCGTCGAGGAGGCCGAGCTCGCCCAGGGTCTCGACGTCGTCGCGCGTGGTGGCCTCGTAGATCTCGCGCAGGTACTTGGCCCTGACCTCGTCGGTGAGGTCGCGTCCGACGAGCGAGCGCAGCGCCTTGGCCACCGGGGCACGCGAGGCGCGGTAGCGGGCCGGGCCCGCGTGCGCGAGCGCGGTCCACTTGCGCACGAACTCCTCGCCCGACGGGGCGTCGTAGTGCAGCAGCCGCAGCCGCGGGTCGTCGTGGCGCTCGAGCCGCGCGCCGTCGGGGGCCACCGCGTCGTGGAGGTTCAGCACGGCACCGGAGGAGGGCCGGACCCCGGACTTGCCCATCACGTGACCGTGGAAGTAGGCCTGGTTGGTGGGCTCGGGGATCCGGCCGAGCACGTGCAGCAGCGTCAGGTCGGCCTCGTCGAGCAGCCGCTTGAACAGCCGCGGGCGCCCGTGCGCGCCGCCGTCGGGCTGCCACTGGCTCACCGCCTCCCGCGGAGGCAGCCACACCACGTCGCGGTCGGCCGGCACGGAGGCGAGCGCCTCGTGGTCGAGCACCGCGACCTCGTCGCCGTCGACGTGGAAGAGCCACTCGGCCCAGGCCAACGGCTCCAGCACCGACCGCACCCAGTTGGCGTTGGCCCGCTGACGCACGTTGAGCCCGGCGGGCCGCTCGTCACGCCACCAGTCGCGCCGCGTCGTGGGCACGCAGGTCACGTGCGGGTGGTCGGCGAGGCTCGCCGCGACGTCCTTCTGCTCCGGCTCGGCGGGTGCGTCGAGGAACACGAACATGTGGTCGACCCCCGAGGCGAGGTTGGCCGCCACGAAGAAGGCGACGTTGTCGACGGAGTCCTTGACGGTCGAGACCGTGAGCAGCATGAGGGTCACCGTATCCGGCTCGCCGGGCGCGGTCCGGGACCGCTCCGGGGACCCCGGGGACCCGCCGGAGAAGCCGTCCGGACCGGGTCACCATGGTAGTTTTCGACAGTGCCCCGGAGCTCCCATCGTGCTCGCTCGCTGCCGGGGGAGCAGACCCTCCAGACCATCGGCATCGTCCTGGTCCTGGTGCTGGTCGTGGCCATCGCCGCGGTGCGGTTCGTCGGCGCCGAGGCCGTGACGGCCGAGCCGGCCGGCGGGTCCTCCGACGTGGTGGGGGCGACCACCGCCCTCGACAGCGGTCCGGCGAGCCCGTCTGCCTCCGCCTCCGACGAGGCCTCCGAGACTCCGTCGAGCAGCGCCCCCGACACCGGTGGCGCCGACCAGGAGGCCACGGCCACCGGCAACGCTGCCCTGGCCGACCCCGCGACGGTCCGCAAGATCGCGCGCAAGCTCGACGTCCGTCGGGCCGAGCTGCGCGACCGCGCGCAGGAGGCCGCTGACCTGGCCCGCGAGCGACGCGAGCGCGCGCTGCTGCGCACCGCCCCGTTCGACGTCCGCGTCGGCACCTTCAACGTCCTCGGCAGCCAGCACACCGCCCCGGGCGGGGAGCGGCGCAACTACCCGCCGGCGTCCTACCGCTCGCCCGCGCAGGCCGACTTCATCAACGCCAAGGCGCTCGACATCGTCGGCATGCAGGAGCTCCAGGAGGACCAGCTCAACACGATCACGGCCCGCACCGGCCTGACCGCGTGGCCGGGCTACGCCTGGGGCTCGAAGGAGACCGACAACTCGATCCTCTACGACGCCGGTCGCTTCGAGCTGGTGGACGGCGAGATGTGGACCATCCCCTTCATGGGCCGCCCGCGGCCGCAGCCGATCATCCGGCTGAGGGTCCGCGACACGGGTCGCGAGTTCTACGTCGTCAACACCCACCCCTCGGCCGGTCACTACGGCAAGTACGCCGCCGAGCGGCGCTACGGCCAGGACGTGCTGATCGGCGTCCTGAGCCGGCTCAAGGCCACCGGCCTGCCGATCCTGCTGACCGGCGACATGAACGACCGCGAGGGCTTCTACGACCGCGTCGTGTGCCGCGGCGGCATGGTCTCGGCCAGCGGCGGCTCCGGCTGCGCCTCCCGCCCGCCGCAGATGTACGCCGTCGACTGGGTCGCCGGCAGCCCTGCGGTGAGCTTCACCGACTACGTGTCCGACCCGGGTCCCGGCGACCGCAAGCTGACCGACCACTACGTCGTCTACGCCACCGCCCATGTCGGCTGAGGCCCCGGCCGACGCGACGGACGACCGCGAGACGGTCGGGGCGGTGCCGGAGCGCAAGGCGCTGCCCTTCCGTCTCGACATCCAGGGCATCCGCGCGCTCGCGGTGCTCCTCGTCATCGTCAACCACCTCGTCCCCGGCCGCCTGACCGGCGGGTTCATCGGGGTCGACGTCTTCTTCGTCGTCTCGGGCTTCCTGATCACCTCGCTGCTGGTCAAGGAGGCCGGGCGCCACGACCGGATCTCGCTGGTCGGGTTCTACGCCCGCCGCGCGCGGCGGATCATCCCGGCCGCCACCGTCGTGATCGTCGTGACGGTGCTCGTCTCGTTGTGGAAGCTGCCCCTGCTGCGTGCCCAGGACATCCTCACCGACGGCATCTGGTCGGCGTTCTTCGGCGCCAACATCCACATGGCCAACGTCGGCACCGACTACTTCGCCCAGGGCCAGCCCCCCTCGCCGCTGCGGCACTACTGGTCGCTGGCCGTCGAGGAGCAGTTCTACCTCGTGTGGCCGCTGCTGCTGATGCTCTGCCTGGCCGTGCTGCGCCGCCGGGGCCACACCGGCGACGAGCTCGAGCGCCGCTTCCGCCGTACGGCGTGGGCGGTCATCGCGGTCGCGATCGTGGCCTCCCTCGCCTGGGCGGTCCACGCGACCTACGCCTCCCCGGTCACCGCCTACTACTCGACCTTCACCCGGGCCTACGAGCTGGGCGCGGGCGCGGCCTGCGCCCTGCTGCTGCGCCCCGGGTCGGCGACCCGCGTGCAGCTGACCCGACGCGGCCGCGAGCTGCTGGCGGGCGCCGGTCTCGTGGTGATCGCGGCCTCGGCGGTGCTGCTGTCGGAGACGACGGCGTTCCCCGGGCTGTGGGCGCTGCTGCCGGTGCTCGGCACGGTGGCCCTGATCGTCGCCGGCGGCGGGCCGGGCGAGCCCACCGGGGTCGGGCGGCTGCTGTCGCTCAAGCCGGCCACCGTGATCGGCGACTGGTCCTACTCCCTCTACCTGTGGCACTGGCCGGTGATCGTGCTCGGGCGCGGCATCCTGGGCGCCGACCGGTTCAACACCGTCCCGGTCGCCGCGACCGCCCTGGTCCTGATCTTCGTGCTGAGCTGGGCCAGCGTGCGCTGGATCGAGAACCCCTTCCGTCGCGGTGCGTGGCGACGTCCGCGCCTGTCGCTGGCGATCTACCCGGTGAGCATCGCGACCGTGCTGCTCGCGGTCACCGCGGGTCACTACTACGTCCAGGACCGGCTCAGCGGGGGCAACGCCCCCGCGATCAACGTCGCCCAGTACGGCGGCGCCGAGCTCGGCGACGACCAGTACGTCGCCCTGGTCAAGGCCTCGGTCATCGCCGCCCAGGACGGGGCGGCGGTGCCGGGCGACCTCACGCCGGGCCTGATCGACCTGCGCGAGCAGACGGCGTCGCTGGGCGACTGCGACTACCGCACCGGCACCCGCGGTCTCTGCCCGATGGGCGACGTCGACTCCGACCGCTCGATCGTCGTGCTCGGCGACTCCTACGCCCGTGCCCTCTCGCCGGCGATCGACACCATCGGTGAAGAACGCGGGTTCAAGGTCTACGTGCTGGTCTACAGCGGGTGCCAGGCCACCCGGCTGCAGCAGATCGACCGCGAGACCGGTCGGGTCTGGCAGGACTGCGAGGACTTCAAGGACTGGGCGCTCGACACGATCGGCGACCTCGAGCCCGACCTGACGGTCGTGGCCACGTCGGTCGGCCGGGTCGTCGACCCCGACACCGGCGACGTCATCGGCCCCTCCAGCGACTACGACGAGTTCCTCGCGGTCCTCGACCAGGGGTGGCAGCAGCTGTTCGGCGAGCTCGCCGAGGTCTCCGACCGGGTCGTCGCGGTGGGCAACACCCCGCGGCTCCAGCAGGAGGCCGGGGTCTGCCTGACCAAGGACCGGCCCGACCTCGGCGACTGCGCGTTCCCGCCCGGCTCGCGCTCCGAGCGCGCCGCCAAGCAGCTCCTCGAGTCGGCCCGGGCGGCGGGCGCCGGGTCGGTCAACGCCAAGCGGTGGTTCTGCGCCGACGGACTGTGCCCCGCGGTCGTCGGCCGCTTCATCACCATGCGCGACACCGAGCACATGACGCCCGACTACGCCCGGTGGCTGGCCACCCCGCTCGCGCAGGCCCTCGACCTGCGCGACTCCTGACCCGCGCCGGCTCGTCGGCGCGAGGAGTGTGGGGGAGCGGTTCTCAAAATTGTAGTGATGCGCTCGGCGCGCCTCCTTGCGAATTCCATCGTTGTAGTTCCTCAGAATGCTAGTCGAGTGACCGATGGGGATGGTGTGATTGATGGGACTCGGCCCCCCGGGGTCCCACTCGCCCCTTGAAGGAGCCACGTCATGCCGCGACGAGCCCTGCCTCGCTCGACCGCCCTCGCCCGCCTCGTCGGTGGTGCCGCCACCGCCGCGCTCGCGCTGGGTGTCCTGGCGGCGGCCCCCGTCGCCCAGGCGGAGTCGGGGACCGGGGCGGGCGCCGGGACCGCGGCGCGGGCCAAGGTCGTCAACACCGGCTCGCCCAGTGACATCAGCCTGGTCCAGGCCAACATCTACACCGGGCTGTCGGTGCCGAAGTTCCAGGCCGACGTCAAGAAGGTGCTGAGCCTCGGCTCCGACTTCATCACCTACAACGAGGCGCACGGTCGCACCGACGCGGTGATGGCCCCCGCGGGCTACGACATCTACCGCGACATGACCAACCGCTACACCAAGGAGACCCCGGTCGTCTGGCGCACCGACCGCTGGACCGCCATCGACCAGGGCTCCTGGATGATCTCCGACTGGCGCGGCGTGCCGCCCGGCAAGCAGGTCGAGCTCGGTCGCCGCCACGCCAACTGGGTCACGCTCTCCGGGGTCGACGGCCGCCAGGTCTCGGTCGTCTCGGTGCACGTCGCCCCCGAGGCCAGGGGCATGCCCGACCTGCTGCGCCCCTCGTTCAAGCGGCTCGGCCTGCTCGTCGACCAGCTCGCCACCCGCGGTCAGGTGTTCATCGGCGGCGACCTCAACATCCACTACCCGGGTGCGAAGTTCCCGCGCGACATCCTGGCCGACCACCTCATCGTCCCGACCTACCAGGCGCTCGGCGGCTACTTCCCGACCGGCGACCACCGCGGCGCCACCATCGACTACGTCATGGGTCGCGGCAACGGCCAGCTGATCACCGAGCAGCAGTACCCGGTCGAGCTCAACTCCGACCACGACGCGGTCTACGGCGGCTACAAGTGGCTGACCGACACGACCTCCGACGTCCGCGAGGTCGTCAGCGACCCGACCGGGCCCACGAGCGCCCAGCGGGCGGCCGTCTCCACCCTCGCCACCGCCGTACGACGGGCCAAGCCCGGTGCGGCCCTGCGCATCGCCACGGCGACGATCGACTCGCCCCAGCTGGCCGGTGACCTGCGGGCTGCTGTCGCCCGCGGGGTGCGGGTGCAGCTGATCAAGGTCGGCGGTGGCCTGACCAAGCGGGAGCGGACCCTCGAGCGGCTCGTGCGGGCCGACGGGGACAACTCCAGCTGGATGTGGCGCTGCGTGCGCAGCTGCCGGGCGACGTGGCGCAACCACCACCTCGGCGCGCTGATGATGGTCAGCGACACCCAGGGCACCTGGCGGACCCGGCTGAGCTCCAACCGGAGGCTCACCGGTGCACTGATCACCCAGGCCACCCGGATCACCGTCACCAACGGTCAGTTCGGCCTCGACGAGGGTCGACGGATCTTCGCCTCGCTCAGTTGAGCCGGACGGGGTCGGGCCCGGTCAGCCGGCGTCCGGGACGACGGGCACGCAGACCTGCCCGTCGTCCTGGCGCAGCCGGTAGCTGGCCATCACCGCGCGGTGGTCGGAGGCGGTGGTCGGCAGGACCTCCATGCGCAGCGGGGTGATCTCGACGGTGTCGCTGCCGTCGTACATCAGGTAGTCGATGCGCACCCGGGGACGACCGACGGGGGCGGTGAGCCCGGGGCCGGACCCGACCTGGGTCCAGGTGTCGGTGGCCAGGGTGCGAGCCCTGCTCAGGACGGGCCCGACGGGGACCGCGTTGAAGTCGCCGCCGAGGAAGCGCGGCGCCTCCCGCGGGCCGAGGACGCCGGCGATGGCCGCGACCTGTCGCTCGCGGTCGGCGCTGTCGGTGTGCTCGAGGTGGGTGCTGTAGACCTCGAGCTCGATGCCGTCGACGTCGACGAGGGCGCCGAGGAGGCCACGTCGGTGCTTGCCGGGCAGGGCTGGGAGCTGCACGTTGTTGGACTCGAGGATGGGGTAGCGCGACAGGATCGCGTTGCCGAGCATGTTGGTGGGGGAGCGGACGTCGTTGCCGCCGAAGGCCCACTGCATGCCGAGCTGCTGGCCGAGCGCGGCCGACTGGTCGACGCGGCCGGACCAGGCGCGACCCTTGTCGACCTCCTGCATCAGCACGACGTCCGGCTGGTAGGCGGCGATCTGGTCGCCGACCTTGCCGATGTCGGCGGTGCCGGTCACCCGGCCCGACTTGATGTTGAAGCTCATCACCGTGAGCGTCCGCTCGGTGACCTGCGGCACGCAGACCTCGCCCGGCTCGGGTTGCTGCGACGGCTTCGGCCGCTGTGGTGGCCTTGACGTGCGCGGCGGTGGGGGCGGCGAGGTGGTGGGTGCGTCGGTGGCGTCCGGTGCGGCCGTGGGGAGGGTCGACCCGGCCACCGCCGCGGGCAGCTGACGGCCGTCGGGCCCGCCGCCGAGCGTCACGACGACGACGATCGCCAGGGTCACGAGCACCACGACGACCGCGGTCGCGGCTGCCGTGGAACGGTTGCTCGGATCCATCGTCGTCGCCTCCACCGGCTTCGGTGCCGCCCGCTGGCCGCTGCGTGCACAAGGATACGGGCGGCCCCGCCACCCGAGGGCCGATCGGCCGAGCGTGGCGGAGCCCGGGCGTGCCCTAGACTCCGCCGCGATGAGGCGACACCCGGACCCGGTCCTCCTGCTGCACGTCGGCGCGATGAAGACGGGCACGACCTACGTCCAGAACCTCTTCCAGCACAACCGCCGCGTCCTCGAGGACGCCGGGTGGTGGGTCCCCGACCAGCGCCGGGTTGTCCAGGCGACCCGCGAGCTGCTCGGGGTCGGTGGCGCCGCGGTCGGGTCCGCGCGGCGCGGGAGCGGCACCCTGGCGCAGGCCCCGCGGTGGCAGGACCTCCTCGACGAGGCGCGCCGGCGCGCCGGCGACGGCGCTCGCGGTGCGGTGCTCTCGATGGAGTTCCTCAGCTTCGCCGAACCGCACGGGGCCGAGCTGGTCCGGGACAGCGCCGAGGGCCTCGACCTGCAGGTGGTCCTGACCGTGCGCGACGCCGGTCCGGCGCTCCCCTCGCAGTGGCAGAGCCTGACCCGCAACGGGGCCGACCTGGCGTGGCCGCAGTTCGCCCGGCAGGCGCGCACCGCGCGCGAGCGCCCGCGGCGTCCCGGCGCCCGGGCCTTCCGGCGTACGCAGGACGTGCCGCGGATGCTGGAGACGTGGTCTGGCGTGACCACCCCGGAGTCGCTCACCGCGGTGACCGTGCCGCGTGGCCCGGACGCCTCCCGGACCCTGCTGTGGGAGAGGTTCTGCGGGCTCCTCGACGTCGACCCGGCGCTGACCCGGCCCGCGGCGTTCGACAACCCCCAGCTCGGTTACGGCTCCTGCGACCTCATGCGTCGGGTGAACGGGGCCGACATCTACCGCGGCGCCCCGCGGTCCTACCGCAAGGTGGTCCGGCGGCTCACCCACGACCACCTGCTGCCGCTGCGCGGTGAGCAGACGCGCCCACGGCTCGACGAGGTGACCGCGGCCTTCGCCGCCGACCTCAACGCGCGCACGCGGGCCGCGATCGCCGCGAGGGCCACCCTGGTCGGTGACCTCTCGGACCTGCCGACCGAGGTCGACCCGGCCGCGGTGCTCGACCCGGGCGACACCGCGCAGCCCCCGCCCGAGGCGGAGGTGCTGCGGGCCGCGGTCGCCCTCCACGCCGGCGCCGTGCGCCTGTGCGACGAGCTCGGGCTCGACCTGCCGGTCGACCTGCGCGGCGCGTTGCCGGACGGGGTGGTCCCCGCGGTCGAGAAGGTCGCTACGGTCGTGGGCATCGCCATCACCGGTGACGTATCTCACCGTCCGCGACCGCGGTCGGGATGATCCGCCGGTCTAGCGTGTCCGGAAGACTTACCGAGCAGTAACAACTCCGCCGTTCCCGACGAGAAAGGACCCACGATGGGTCGCCTGTGCGAGACCGAAGGCCTCAGCGAAGACCAGACCGAGATCCTCAAGGCGGTCCGGACGTTCGTGGAGGACAAGATCCTCCCGGTCGCCACCGAGCTCGAGCACGCCGACGAGTACCCCCAGGAGATCGTCGACGGGCTCAAGGAGCTGGGCATCTTCGGCCTGATGATCCCCGAGGAGTACGACGGCCTCGGCGAGTCGCTGCTGACCTACGCCCTGTGCGTGGAGGAGATCGCGCGCGGCTGGATGAGCGTGTCGGGTGTCATCAACACCCACTTCATCGTGGCCTACATGCTGATGCAGCACGGCACCGAGGAGCAGAAGAAGAAGTACCTGCCCCGGATGGCGACCGGCGAGGTCCGCGGTGCGTTCTCGATGTCCGAGCCCGGGCTGGGCTCCGACGTGGCGGCCATCAAGACCAAGGCCGTCAAGG
>CALRVO020000046.1:0-13396 GCA_943371595.1 Sphingomonas paucimobilis | reverse complement strand
GCTCGTGGCAGGCCCCGAGCTCGGGGGTGGTGAAGGTGTCGAGGTGGTGGACCGTGCGCAGGGCGGGACCGGAGCGCAGGGCGGCGTTGGTGCTGAGGCAGTCCTGCGCGTGCACGACGTCGTACGCCGTCCGCTCCGGTGCGAACGCGGCGCCCAGCACGTCGATGGACCGGGCGATCCGCTCGCCGAACGGCTCGTCCGGGCCGGGGTCGGCGAAGGGCACCGCACGCACCCCGACGGCGTCGTCGACGGGACGGAAGAAGCCGGTGTCGCCGCCGCGGCCGAGGGTCCAGACGTCGACCGCGACGCCGAGGCGGGTGAGGGCCTCGGCGAGCGCGAGCGTGTGGACGACCCCGCCGCGGGGCTTGGTCGAGTAGGTGAGCAGCGCGACCCTCATCGGTAGGCCGCCGCCTCGAGCTCGGCGAGGTGGTGCAGGACCCGCCGCGACCGGGCGATCTCGGCGCCGACGTCGACGGTGGCCACGGCCAGGCCCCCCTTGGCCGAGGTGCGCGCGAGCACGTCGCCCCCGGGTCCGACGACCTTGGCCTGGCCGAGGAAGCGCAGCGACCCGGTCACCCCGGTCTGGTTGGAGGAGGCCCAGACGACCTGGTTCTCGGCGGCCCGGGCGCTGTCGTAGAGGTCGAAGAGCCGGGCCTGCCGGTCCTGCGGCAGCCGGGAGGCCCGGTCGGTCACCGAGGCGGGCCACGCCGACAGGCAGGCCAGGACCTCGGCCCCGTCGACCGCCAGCGTGCGCGCGGCCTCGGGGAAGGTCTTGTCGTAGTCGATGAGCATGCCCATCCGTCCGACCGGGGTGTCGAACGCGGTGAACCGGTCGCCCGCGGCGTACGCCGACGACTCGGCCGCCGGCAGGTGCACCTTGCGGTGCCGGCCGAGCACGCCGTCGCCGCTCAGGCAGACGGCGGCGTTGTAGGTGGCGGCGCCGGCGCGCTCGGCGTACCCCAGGCAGACGACCATGGCGCCGGCCAGGCCCGCGAGCCGGTCGAGCTCGGGTGCGTCGTCAGCCAGGGCAGGGGGCAGGTCGCCCAGGTCGGGGGCGCGCAGGTCGGTGAGGTAGCCACCGAGGGTGGCGTCGGGCAGCACCAGCACGTCGCACCCCGCCTCGTGCGCGCCGGCGACGATCCGCTCGACCTTGACGAGGGACCGCTCGAGGTCGCGCCCGAAGTGGGCGGCGACGGCACCGATGGTGACCGACCTGCCGGAGGACACGCCCTAGACCCGCGCCACCGCGCGGACCCGTCCGCTGACGCACGAGGCGACGTGCTCGGCGTCGCGGGCGATCCCGAGGAAGCGCCCGGAGCCCCAGGTGTGCAGCCACGGCAGCCCGAGGAAGTAGAGCCCGGGCACCGAGGTCACCCCGCGGGTGTGGGTCGGCCGGCCGTGGCCGTCGAAGACCCCGACACCGACCCAGCGGTAGTCGGGCCGGTAGCCGATCGCCCAGACCACGCTGGTGATCCCCTCCTGCGCGAGGTCGAGCTCGAGCGGGTCGGCGTCGGGCACCCAGACGGGCGCGTAGGTCGACGGGGGCGGCGCGTCGACGCCCTGCGCCTCGATCCACCGGTCGATGTCGCGACAGATCGAGTTGTACGTCGTGTCGGCGGCGTCGAGCGCCGCGGTCATCGTCGGCTGGAAGGTGAGGTGGGAGCCGCCCGGCGCGACGAGGCCGTCGAGCATCCCGTAGAGCCGCATGCCGTCGCGGGCAAAGGCCCGGAGGTCGATGTCGCGTCCGCCGTCGCGCCCGGTGACGTAGTGGTTGGTCTTCTCGCGGGCCGCGAGGCCACCGGGGTACTGCGCGACGGCGGTGTCGTAGAGCCCCATGTCGGACAGCCAGGTCATGCAGTCGCGGCCCCGGTAGGTGCGTGCGACCCGGGGTGCGTCGCCGAGCGCGAGGTGCACCTGCCGCCCGGCGAGGTGGAGGTCCTCGGCGATCTGCGCCCCGGACTGGCCGGAGCCGACGACGAGCACGGCCCCGTCGGGCAGCTGCTCGGGGTTGCGGTAGTGCGCCGAGTGGAGCTGGTGCACGGCCGGGTCGAGCGCGGTCGCCCAGGGCGGCACGATCGGCAGGTGGTAGCCACCGGTGGCGAGCACGACGTGCTCGGCCTCCCAGGTCACGTCGCCGTCGGGGCCGGTCGTCTCGAGCACGAAGCCGCCGCCGTCGCGCTCGACCAGCGAGGTGACCCGCGTGTGCTCGAGCAGCGGCGGACCGAACGTGGCGGCGTACCCCCCGAGCCACTCGACCACCTGGTCGCGGGTCATGAAGCCGTCGGGGTTGGGCCCGTCGTACTCGTAACCGGGCAGCCTGCAGTGCCAGTTGGGGGTCACCAGCGTGAAGCTGTCCCAGCGGGTGTCGGCCCACTCGTGGGCGGCGGTGCCGGCCTCGAGGACGACGTGGTCGACGCCGTCGCGCGTGAGGTACCAGCTCGTCGACAGGCCGGCCTGTCCGCCGCCGACGACGGCGACCGTGGTGCTCTTCATCGTTGCTCAGCTCTCGTCGGGGGGCATGGGGGGCCACATCCGCACGACCTCGACCAGCTGGTCGGGGGCGTACGCCGTGGCCGTGCGGGAGATCTGCTCGGTGGTGGCGGCCGCGGAGGTGCAGGCGAAGCCGTACCTGGCGCGGACCCGGTCGCTGGCGATGGCCAGGGCGTGGGCGGCGCGGCGCTGGAAGTCGGCGACGGTATAGGTCTCGCCCTCGGCGAGGTGCTCGTGCATGACGAGGGAGGGGGAGTAGCAGTCCTGCTCCCGGCCGTCGGGCCAGCGGACGACGACGCTCATCTCAGGCATGCGCGGTCTCGGCGTAGAGCTCCGGGCGGCGGTCGCCGAGGTGGAACATCGACCGGCGTGCGCCCTCCAGCGTGCCGGTGACGTCGAGGTGGGCGTAGGCGACGCCGGCGGACGTACCGGTCTGGGCGAGCACGTCGCCGCCGGGGCCGACGACCTTGGCCGAGCCGACGAAGCGCAGCGAACCGAACGTGCCGGCCTGGTTGGAGGCGACCCAGACGACCTGGTTCTCCAGGGCTCGGGCCCGGTCGAAGAGGTCGAAGCGGTGCTTCCAGCGGTCGTCGGCCAGGTCGTCGGCCGACGCCGTGCGCGACGCCGGCCAGGCGGAGATACAGGTGACGACCTCGGCGCCGTCGAGGGCCAGTGCGCGCGCCGCCTCCGGGAACGCCTTGTCGTAGCAGATCAGCGCGCCCACCCGCCCGATCGCGGTGTCGAAGGCCGTGAAGCGCTCGCCGGCGGCGTAGTAGAGACCCTCGCCGAGCGGCTGGTGCACCTTGCGGTGCACCCCGAGGACGCCCTCGCCGCTGACGACGGCGGCTGAGTTGAAGCGCTCCGTGCCGTCGGACTCGCAGAACCCCACGACCACGGTCATGTCGCGGGCGATCGCGGCCACCCGCCGCAGCTCGGGACCGTCGACGTCCATCACGGGCGGCAGGTCCTCGGGGGCGTCGCTGTGGGTGCCGTCGCGACCCGAGCCGAGCACCGAGAGGTAGCCGCCCAGGCACGCCTCGGGAAACGCGAGCAGTGCTACGCCGCGTGAGCGCGCGTCGGTGACGTGAGCACCGATCTGGTCGAGGTTGTCGTCGACGTCGCGGCCGAAGTTGGCGCAGACCGCGCCGATGCCGGTGGTCATCATGCTTCTCCCATTCCGGTGACGGTGGAGGTGACGGCCTCGGTGACGACGCCGTCGGGCCAGCGCAGGCCGACGCCCGCGCCGGCGGTCAGCTCGCCGCAGACCGCGGTGGTGACGAAGCCGGGCAGCGGGGCGTGCGCGGCCGCGGTCTCGGCGGTGATCATCGCGAACCCCGGGAAGCACGTCAGCCAGTCGCCGTACGACGCCGCGCCGGGCGCCGGGACCGCCGCGACGTCGAGGACCGCCCGGCAGCCGGACGCCTCGGCGAGCATGCCCGTGGTGCCCACGAGGCCGCTCATGCTGACGTCCTTGGCCGCGGTCGGGGCCAGGGCGGGCACCACACCGGCGAGGGCGCGGAGCTCCTCACCGGTGCGGTGGCTCGAGGAGTCCCACTGGGACCCGGTGTAGCGCGGCCGCCAGCCGCCGCCGAGGTCGGCGGTGACGCGCAGCGCCTGGCCGGGGGCGCCGCCGCCGCCGGGCACGGGGCGGGCCGTGCGACCCAGCGCGGTCACCGACAGGGCGGCCGGCACACCGAGCTGGGTGTGGCCGCCGATGACCGGCACTCCCCAGGCCTGGCTGGCCTCCGTGAGCCCGCGCAGGACCCGCCGGGCGAAGGAGGCGTCGCGGGCGCCGACGGCGTCGAGCATCGCGACGGGGGTGGCGCCCATCGCGGACAGGTCGTTGAGGTTGACCAGGGCCGCGCACCAGCCGGCCCACTCGGGGTCGCGCTCGACCATCGACGGCAGGATCGCGTCGCAGGCGGCGACCAGGTCGGAGCCCGGCACCGGGGCCCCGTCGTCACCGACGAAGCCGCTCGGCACGCCGTCGGTCAGGGTCGACAGCAGCCCGCCGAGCGCGGCCTTGGTGGCGTCGGCGAGCCGCTGGACGCGGGCGATCGGCCAGTCGACGACGACGTGGGGGTGGCCGTGCAGGTGGGTCCGCTCGCGCGGCACCCACCCCAGCCGCTTGAAGAGTCGCTCGTTCTGGGCCTGGACAGTCGCGTCGAAGCGCAGCGCGCCCAGCGACTCGGCCTCGGCGCAGGCGGCTCGGACCAGGGCGGCTCCGACGCCCATCAGCATCCGGGCGTCGGAGGCGACGGCCAGGCGCGAGCCGCGCCACCAGCCCAGGTCGCGGCCCGGGAGCGCGGGGTGGAGACGCACGCCGCCGAGCACCTCGCCGCCGCTGGACGGTTCTGTCGTGACGGCGACCAGGACGACGGTCCGAGGGTCGTCGTCGACGTCGTCGCGGTCGGAGCCGGCGAACAAGCCCTGCTCGTGCACGAAGACCTCACGTCGCAGGGCCCGGTACGCCGCGACCTCGGCGGCCTCGGCGCGGACGACGACGAACGCGTCGAGCGTGGGGGCCTGGCGGCGCGAGCCGGTGAGGATGACCTCGTCGACGAAGGTGAGGCCGGCGGTCACGACGCGGCCTCGTCGGAGATGCAGGAGCCCAAGGCCGAGCAGGCGCCGCACGCCGCGCACCCGGCGGCCTGGTCGGCACCGAGCATCCCGTGGGCCCGCAGGGCTGCGGACACCCGGGCGGTGACCTGGTAGACGTCGGCCGGTGCCGGGGCGGTCGCACCGTCGACGTCGGTGGCGAGGGTGCCGGCCAGGGGGCGGAACGGCACGACGAAGGGGTAGACGCCCATCTCGATGAGCTCGACCGCGCCGGCGACGAGCTCGTCGGGGTCCTCGCCGAGGCCGACGAGGAGGTAGGTCGAGACCTGGTTCCAGCCGAAGACACGGACGGCCTCGGCCCAGGCGGCGCGGTACTCGGCCATCGGCACCGACCCCTTGCCTGGCATCCACCGCAGCCGCACGGCGTCGTCGAGGGACTCGACGTGGATTCCGATGGAGCGGGCCCCGGCGTCGTACAGGTCCTGGATGGTCCGCAGGTCGCCGGGCGGCTCGCACTGCACCTGGATCGGCAGGTCGGGCAGCACCTCGCGCACGGCCCGCACGCAGCGGGCCAGGTGGGTGGCGCCACGGTCGCGGCCGTTGCTGGTGCCGGTGGTCATCACCATCTGCGTGATGCCGTCGAGGTCGTGCGCCGCCTTGGCCACCTCGGCGATCTGCGCCGGCGACTTCACCGCGACCGTCGCGCCGGCGTTGAGCGACTCCTCGATCGCGCAGAAGCGGCAGCGCTCGCGCTCGTCGTACCGCACGCAGGTCTGGACGACCGTGGTGGCGAGCACGTGCGAGGAGTGCAGGCGGGCGATCTGCTCGTAGGAGACGCCGTCGGCGGTCTCGAGGTCGTAGAACCTCGGTCGGGCGACGGCCTCGACACCCATGCCGGTGTCGGCGCCGTCGAGGAGGAGCTTGCCGCCACTGACGGTGTAGGGGCTGCGGGGGTTGAGCGGGACCGCCGCCCCCACACCGTCGAGCAGCACGTGCCCGTCGTCGCTGGGGCCGGCGCCCGCGCGGCGCGCGACCGGGGCGTCGAGCAGCCTGATGCCTTGGATGGCCAGGTCCACGCGGGTGGCGGCGCCCATGTCAGAGGTTGTAGACGCTGTTGATGATCGCGCCCTTGTTGGCGAAGTGGATGACGGCGTCCTGCACGTCGAGCGGGTGGCAGGGGATGACGCCCTCGATCAGGTCCTCCTCGCGCTGGCCGTGGAGGGCCATCCCGAAGCGGCAGCAGAGCACCGTGCCGCCCTCGGCGATGAAGGTCTTGATGGGGTCGTTGTTGTTCTGGTTGCCGGGGAAGGCGACGTCGCCGGTGGTCGGGAAGCCGCGGGTGTCGGCACAGGCCAGCGCGCCGGGGCCGTAGAAGTAGAGCGTGGCGTCGAAGCCCTTGCGCAGCGCCCGGGTCGTCTGCAGGACGGCGACGAACGACACCGACGACTCGTGCGGGATGCCGTGGACGAGCGTGAGCCAGGCCTGGCCCTCGCTGGCCTGGTAGTCGGGGAAGAGCTTGGTCGAGCCGTAGAGGTTGGTGCCCTTGTCCTGCGAGGGGTGGGGCACCTCGGCCCTGGACTTCTCCATCGCGGCCAGGATCTCGTCGTCGTACACGGACATGCAGTGCTCCTCGGGGTCGGTGCTGGTGGGTGGGTGGCGGTCTTCAGAGCCCGTAGAGGGCGTCGAAGTTCTGGTGGAAGAAGGCGTCGGCCAGGGCTCCGTCACCCGCGGCCGCGGCCAGCCGGGCGTGCTCGCCCTCGAAGTCGCCCCAGGGGGCGTCGGTCGCGAAGAGGACCCGGTCGTGGCCGACGCCGCGGCGCTCGATCTCCTGGGCCAGCCAGGCCGGCGCGAAGCCGATCGCCCAGCTGGTGTCGGTGTAGACCCGCTTGCCGGCCTCGATCCAGTCGAAGAAGAGGCCGCCGATGAGCTTGAGGTGGCCGCTCATCCCGCCGCCGAGGTGGACCAGGTGGATCTTGGTGTCGTCGCCGTACCGATCGACGAGAGCACTGATCCGGTCGACGTCGGAGGCGGCTCCGGGGGAGGTGTGCACGTGGACGACGAGGTCGAGGTCGGCGGCGGTGGTGAAGATGCGGTCGAGCTGCTCGGCGCAGTCGGGGTCGTCGGGGGCGCCGCCGAGCAGGAAGCTGGTCTTGAGGGCGACGACGCCGTCCTCGGCGGCCAGCGCCAAGGCGCTGTCGTTGCGGGCCTCGTCGCTCTGCTTCGGGCTGGCCCAGAGCCCGCAGCGGACGCGGTCGTCCTTCTGCGCGGCCTCGAGCGCGAGGTGGTTGAGGCCGAAGGCGACGTCGGGGTCCGGCACGCCGTAGTTGGGCAGCACCAGCGCCCGCTCGGTGCCCTCGGCGTCGAGGGTGGTGAAGAGCTCCTCGACCGTCTCCAGCGCCGTGGTGTCGGGGTTGATCGGCGGGCCGCCGTAGAAGCCGTACGCCGGCAGCCGCCCGATATGACGGTGCGCGTCACGGTGCGCCCCACGGTGCCCTCGGGTGCTGGGCGGTCGGCAGGTCATGCCGAGAACTCAACGCGGTGGGCGTTTCCGACTGGTTTCGACAGGAATTCTGTCGGTGACCCAGACGGTAAGGATCTCGTTACCCGGCCGGCGGGCCGTCCGCCTGCTCCTGCGCGAGCGCCTCGGCGGCCTCGTCGATGATGGCGCGCATCGCGCGCTCGGCGGCCTCCGGCTCCCCGAGCCGTACGGCGCGGGCCACCTCGTCGTGCAGGGCGATCGCCGCGGGGTTGGGACGCGTCGGCATCATCCCGTGGCGGGTACGGCCGACCAGCACCTCGGTGACCACGTCGCCCAGCGATCCGAGCATCTCGTTGCCGCTGGCCTCGAGCAGGGTGCGGTGGAAGACCGAGTCGGCGAGGAGGTAGGCCTCGAGGTCGCCGTCGCGTCCGTGGACGACCATGTCGGACACTGCGGCCGCCAGGATCCGGCAGTGGTGGGCGCTGGCGCGTCCGCCGGCGGCCAGGGCGGCGGCGGTCGGCTCGATGCCGCGGCGCAGCTCGGAGAGCGAGGCGAGCTGGGCGGCGCGGTCGGCGCCGGCCAGGCGCCAGCGGATCACCTGGGGGTCGAGCACGTTCCAGCGCTTGCGCGGCTGGATCGTGATGCCGACCCGGCGCCGCGACGCCACGAGCCCCATCGACTCCAGGACCCGGACGGCCTCGCGGGCCACGCTGCGCGAGACGCCGTGCGCCGCGCTGATGCCCTCGAGCGTCAGCACCGTGCCCGTGGCCTGCTCGCCGGAGGCGATCCGCGCGCCGAGCGCGTCGAGCACGCCGGCGTGCTGGCCGAGGACGGGGTCGAGGGTCACGTGGTGATCGTCTCATCCTCACCTGAGGACGGTAAAGATCCGCTCAATCAGGTGAAGGGGTTGCAATCGTCATATCTTTGGCGCACGATGGGCACGTGACCACGGACACACACCTCCCGCTCGTCGTCGTCATGGGCGTCTCCGGATCGGGCAAGTCGACGGTCGGGGCGGCCCTCGCCCAACGGCTGCGCGTGCCGTTCGGCGACGCCGACGACATGCACCCGGCGGCCAACGTCGCCAAGATGAGCGCCGGCCACCCGCTCGACGACGCCGACCGCCTGCCCTGGCTGGTGGGCATCGGCGAGTGGCTCGCCGACCGGCCGCAGGGGGCGGTCGTCGCGTGCTCGGCCCTCAAGCGCTCCTACCGCGACCTGCTGCGACAGCACGCGCCCGGCGTAGGGTTCGTGCACCTCGACGGCGTTCACGACACCATCGCCCGCCGCCAGGCCAGCCGGCCCGGCCACTTCATGCCGGCCTCGCTGCTCGGGTCGCAGTTCGCGACCCTCGAGCCGCTGGCCCCCGACGAGGACGGCGTCGTCGTCGACGTCGACCAGTCCATCGACCAGATCGTCGAGCAGGCCGTGACCCTGCTGGAGCCCACTCCCACCACTCCCGAGGACAACCGATGACCCAGGACCTGATCGACCCCGTCGCCTCCGGCACCCAGCTCGTGGTGGCGGCGCTCGCCGCGATCGCGCTGATCGTCGTGCTGATCACGGTGGTCAAGCTCAACCCGTTCATCGCACTGATCCTGGGCGGGCTGACCGTCGGGGTCCTCGCGGGCCAGAACGTCAACGACGTGCTGGAGTCCTTCACCGCAGGCTTCGGCAAGACCGCCGCCGGCGTGGGCGTGCTGATCGCGCTGGGCGCGATGTTCGCCAAGCTGCTCGCCGACTCCGGTGGCGCCGACCAGATCGTCGACACGATCGTGGGCCGCGCCTCGGGCCGGATGCTGCCGTGGGCGATGGCCGCGGTCGGCGCGATCATCGGGCTGCCGATGTTCTTCGAGATCGGCCTGGTGCTGCTGATGCCGGTCATCTACCTGGTCTCCCGCCGGGCGCAGGTCTCCCTCATCACCGTCGGCATCCCCGCCCTGGCCGGTCTCTCGGCCATGCACGGCTTCGTGCCGCCGCACCCCGGCCCCGTCACCGCGATCGACTACCTCGGCGCCGACCTCGGCCTGACCCTCGCGCTCGGCCTGGTCGTCGCGGTCCCGACCATCGTCGTCGCCGGGCCGCTCTTCGGTGCCTTCGCCGGCCGGTGGGTCGTGGTCGAGGCGCCCGACACCTACGACGCCGACACCCGCACCGAGGTGGAGAACCGCCCGTCGTTCACCGTCACCATCCTCACCGTGCTGCTGCCGGTCGCGCTGATGCTGAGCAAGGCGTTCGCCGACATCGTGATCGACGACCCCGACGACCGCGTGCAGCAGGTCTTCGACGTGATCGGCAACCCGTTCGTCGCCCTGCTCGTCGGCACCCTCGTCGCCATGGTCACCTTCGGGTACGCCGTCGGCATGGACCGCCAGAAGGTCGCCGACACGGTGTCGGCGTCCCTGCCCCCGATCGCCGGGATCCTGCTGATCGTGTCGGCCGGCGGCGGCTTCAAGGAGGTGCTGGTCAACACCGGTGTCGGCACGCAGCTCGCCGAGTGGGCCACCGACGCCGACGTGTCGGTGCTGCTGCTCGGCTGGGTGCTCGCCGTCCTCATCCGCCTGGCCACCGGCTCGGCCACCATCGCCACCATCACGGCGTCCTCGCTGATGATCCCGCTCACCGTCGGGCTGTCCTCGCCCGAGGTCTCGCTGCTCGTGCTCGCCGTCGGGGCCGGCTCGGTGTTCTTCTCCCACGTCAACGACGCCGGCTTCTGGCTGGTCAAGGAGTACTTCGGGATGAGCGTCGGCCAGACCATCCGCACCTGGTCGCTGATGGAGACCGTGCTGTCGGTCAGCGGGCTGGTCGTCGTGCTGGCCCTGGGCCTGGTCGTCTAGGCGCTCGCCGTCTAGGCGCTGCTCCGCGTGGGCGACACGGTGACCCCTCGCCGCGACTCGGGAGAGGGGTCCACGGTGTCGAGCACCGTGCGGGCCGGTCGTCCAGGGTCCGACGACCCTTCCCGGTGCCGACGTCCGGTGGTCGACTGACCTCCTCCCGACCGGCCTGAGGAGCCCTCGTGTCCCCACCCTCCCGTCCCCGGTCCGGGGTCGTGCGCGACGCCGTCGTACGCCAGGCACACGGCTCGCTCCCCGGGCTGTGGACCGCCCTCGTGCTGGCGACGCTGTCGTTCACGCCGTCGCTGCTGCCCCGCCCGTCGGCGTTCCAGGGGCTCGTCGCCGCGGTCACCGGCGCCCTCGGCTACGGGCTGGGAGTCCTCGGGGCCTGGGTGTGGCGCGAGTTCGCCGACCGCGACCCCCGCGAGCCGAGCCCTCGTCAGTGGCGGGTGCTGGCGGGGGTGGCTGCCGTGCTGCTGCTCGTCGCCACGCTCGTCGGACGACACTGGCAGCAGCAGCTGCGCGGCCTCAACGACCTCGGCGGCGAGCCCTGGCCGTCCCTCGTGCTGGTGCCGGTCGTGGGCACCGTGGCCTTCGTGCTGCTCGTCGGTGGCGCTCGGGGCCTCCGTTCGCTGGGGCGACGCTGGTCTTCCTGGCTGGGCCGTCGCATGGGCGACCGGGCGGCGCGTGCCCTGGGGCTGGTGAGCCTGAGCCTCGCCGTGCTGCTCGCGGTGACCGGGCTGCTCGGCGACGCGTTGCTGAAGGCGTTCGACCAGGCCGCCGCGGTGGCCGACGCCCGCACCCCTGAGGGTGCTGAGCAACCCACCTCCACGCTACGCTCGGGCAGCCCCGACTCGCTCGTCGACTGGGACACCCTGGGCTACCGCGGCAAGGGCTTCGTCAGCAGCGGGCCGAGCGCGGCCCAGATCACCGCCTGGTCCGGCGAGCCGGCCCTCGAGCCGGTGCGGGCCTACGCGAGCATCGACACCGAGCCCGACCTCGCCGACCGCGCCCAGCTGGTCGTCGACGACCTCGAGCGGGCCGGCGGCTTCCAGCGCTCCTCCCTGCTGGTCGTCACGACCACCGGCACCGGGTGGGTCGAGCCGAGCGCCTCCGACAGCTTCGAGTACCTCACCGGCGGTGACTCGGCGATCGCCTCGATGCAGTACTCCTACCAGCCGTCCTGGCTGTCCTACCTCGTCGACCCCGACGTCGCCGGGGCCGCGAGCCGGGCGCTCTTCGACGCCGTCTACGCGCGCTGGGCCCAGCTGCCGTCGGACTCCCGGCCCCGGCTCTACGTGTTCGGCGAGAGCCTGGGCTCGTTCGGGACCGAGACGGCGTTCAGCGGCGTGGGCGACCTGGCCAACCGGGTCGACGGCGCGCTGCTCGTGGGGCCGCCGTCGTTCAACACGCTCTACCCGCAGCTCACCGACCACCGCGACGCGGGCAGTCCCCAGATCGAGCCGGTCTTCCGCGACGGCGAGGTCGTGCGCTTCAGCAGGCGGCCCGCGACGTCGGTCCCGCCCGTGGGTACGCCCTGGCCCGGGTCGCGCGTGCTCTACCTGCTCAACCCGTCCGACCCGATCACCTGGTGGTCACCCGACCTGCTGCTGACCCGTCCCGACTGGCTGGAGGAGGAGCGCGGCGCCGAGGTGCTCGACGCGATGCACTGGCTGCCGCTGGTGACGTTCTGGCAGACCTCGGTCGACCTGGCGATGGCGTTCTCGATGCCACCGGGTCGCGGCCACAACTTCACCGGCGAGCACGTCGACGGCTGGGCGGCGGTGCTCGACGTCCAGGGGTGGGACCGCGAGCGTTCTGACTCGCTGCGCGCGATCATCATCGCCAACGCGGGGTGATGCCCTCGCAACAGGGCGTCGAGCTGGGCACGGGTTCGGTCTGCGCGATGCGATCGCGCACCGTCATGCTCCCCGGACACCCACCAGGACTGCGCCGTCGGTGAGCAGCTCCAGCTCGTTCTCCCGCAGGTGGCGTCGGCACCACAGCAGGATGCCGCTGCGCCATCTGGCCAGGTCACGCGCGGCTCCCGATCCTTCACCAGCTCGCCTCCAGATGTGCTCGGTGGCGAACATCGCGAGCTCGTCACAGCGGTCGCACAGCTCACCGCCACGCAGAGCGATCGGGTCTGCCTGATCGTTGGCACGGTTCCGACCGTCACGTTCGGCCTCGAGCCACTCCCGGAACCCGTCTTCCCACCAGTCGGGAAGGGGACGCCCTTGGCCGTGGTGGTCGAGTCCCTCTCGAGCCTTGGCGTGGGAGGCACGGGGGACCGCGGGACCCGGGTCGAGACCGGGCAGCGGTTCGTCGACGCTGCTGTCCCTCGGAGGGGGTGGTTCCGTACCGTCGAGCACGCCACCAACGTAGCGGTGCTCGGGGACTGTCGGGTGTCGGTCGAGACCGACAAAGGTCAGTCGCGATCTGACCTCCGGTCTCGTCTCTCCCGGCTGACGGCACTCCGAGACGTCGGCGGCACAGACATGAGACCACGTACGACGTGGAGCGGCCTTCCGGTGGGTGGAGGTCGGCGCGCAGGCGCGCCGTCAGCGGACCCGGACGGTGGTGCGGGCGGTGGACCCGGCGAGGCCGGCCACGCCGTTGTAGCGGGCGGTGTAGGTGGTGCGTCCGGCCTGCTGGCGGCGCAGGACGACGGTGCACCGTCCGGCCCGCAGCGTGCAGGTGCCGACGCGGCGGCTGCCGCGCTGCAGGGTGACCGAGCCCCGAGGCGCGGGACCGTCGCTGGTCGCGGTGACGGTGACGCGCACGAGACCGCGGCTGCGCGAGGCGGCGGTGAGGGCGAGGCGGCTGCGCGCCGCCTGCGGCCGCACCGCGGCGCTGGTCAGCCGCAGCGGCGCGTAGCCGCGCCCGGTCACGGTGACCTCCAGCTGCAGGCGCCGACCCACGTCGGCCGCGGTGGGGGTGTAGGTGCGCGAGGTCGCGCCGGCGACCGGTCGGCCGTCGCGCAACCAGGCCACCCTCACGGCGTACGGCGTGGCCGGGGCGGGGCCCTCGGGGG
>CALRVO020000045.1:0-13444 GCA_943371595.1 Sphingomonas paucimobilis | reverse complement strand
CAGGTTGGGGTTGGTCTCGGCATCCGAGGACTCGTTGCTCGTGCAGGCACTCAGACCAAGCACCGCCAGCACCGCAAGAGAGGCAGTGACCTTCTTGACCGACGCGGCCCTGGTGACCGTCTTGGTCAGGGAGTGGGTGAGAGACATGTTGGTGCTCCTAGGGATGTGCGCTGAAGTTCGCAACTGGTTGGTGAGTGGGGGTACTGCTCTAGGTGGTGCCGTGGTGCTCGTGGGGGGTGGTGGTGCTGTTAGTGGTGCTCGGTGTTAGGTGGTGCGTTTCCGAGACGCCACCCACTGCTGGAGCAGGACGGCGGCGACGATGACGGCCCCCTTGAGCAGGTCCTGCTCTGAGGGCGGGCGGTTGTTCAGGACGAACACGTTGGTCAAGGTGGTGAAGATCAGCACGCCCAGCACGGTGCCGGTGATGGTCCCGCGGCCACCGGCCAGCAGGGTCCCCCCGATCACCACGGCTGCGATCGCGTCGAGCTCCCACAGCTCACCGTGGCTGGAGGACCCCACGGTGGTGCGCGCGATCAGCATCACCGCGGCCAGGCCCGAGCAGACCCCGGTCAGCACGTAGAGCAGCGTGGTGTGGCGACGTACGTTGATCCCGGCCAACCGGGCGGCCTCGGGGTTGCCCCCGACCGCGAACGTACGACGACCAAAGGTGGTGCGGTTCAACAGCACCCACCCGAGGATCGCGACCACCGCGAACACCCAGATCACCATGTCGATGCCCAAGGGCTTGGTGCGGAAGAAGTCGAACAGCCCGTCGAGGTCAGAGGCCGACTGGTTGCGGTTGTCCGAGATCTTCTCGGCCAACCCACGGGCCGCGACCAGCATCGCCAACGTGGTGATGAAGGCCACGACCTTGCCGTAGGCGATCAACAACCCGTTGACCAACCCCGCTCCCGCACCGACCGCGACCGCGGCCAGCACGAACACCGTCCAATGCGTGTCCGCGGCCAGCTCCTGGGTAGCCACCGTGGTGGCCCACACCGAGGACAACGCGACCACCGCACCCACCGACAAGTCGATCCCACCACCGGTGATCACGAACGTCATCCCGATCGCCACGACCCCGATCGAGGCCGCCGTGCGCAAGATCGTGAGGAAGTTGTTGCTGTCCAAGAACCGGTCACCCGCGGTCACCGTGCCGACCACCGCGATCAACAACAACACCGCGACCAGACCCACGATCCGAAAGAACCCCGCATCCACCAACCGCGCCATCGTCGAACCAGCCGTGCTGCCGGCACCGGCACCACCGTGGGAGCCGTGGCCCGCACCGTCTTGAACGGCAGGGTCCATGGTCTGGGTCGAGTCGGTCGCAGCGGTCACCGGCAGCGCATCGATCGCCTCGACGTGCCCCCCGTGCTTGGCGCCAGAGGGTTCGGCGTGTTTGCCCAGACCCGTGGGTCGGGTGGTGGAGTCGCTCATGCGGGGGTTCCTTCCATCACCAGGTCCAGGACCCGGGACTCATCGATGTCATCGGCGGAGGCTTGGTGCACGACGCGTCCTTCGCGGACGACCAGCACCCGGTCCGCCAGGCCGAGCACCTCCTCGACCTCGCTGGAGACCACCACGACCGCAACACCGGAGTCAGCCAGGTCACGCACCAACCGGTAGATCTCGGCACGGGCGCCCACGTCGACACCACGCGTGGGCTCATCGAGCAGCAACACCCGGCACCCGCGCAGCAACCACCGCGCCAGCACCACCTTCTGCTGGTTGCCCCCCGACATCGTGCGCACATGACGGGTCACGTTGCGCGGACGCACGTCCAACGACTCCGACAGCTCCTGGGCCTTGGCCCGCTCCCGGGCACGCTGGATGAACCCGAACCGTTGGAAGTCCTTCATCGAGGACACGCTGATGTTGGCGTAGACCGTCTGGTCCAACAACAACCCCTGCGACTTGCGTTCCTCCGGGGCCAACCCGATCCCCGCGCGCACCGCCGCATCGACCGCACCACGCCGAAGGCGCTTGCCATCCACCGCCACCGTGCCGGACGAGGCGCGCCGCGCCCCGTAGATCGTCTCGAGGATCTCGGTGCGCCCCGAACCCACCAGACCGGCCAGGCCCACGATCTCCCCGGCATGAACCGTCAGGTCGACCCCGGCGAACACACCCTCCAACGCCAGGTCCTCGACCTGCAGCACCACATCCTGGGCGGCCGGTCGCACCGCGGCGGGGTCGCGCTGGGGGAACACGTACTCGATCGAACGCCCGGTCATCAGCTTGATCAGGTCCGCCGTCGGCGTCGTACGCGCCGGCAACCCCGTGGCGACCGTGACCCCGTCCTTCAGCACCGTGATCCGGTCCCCGATCTGACGGATCTCCTCCAACCGGTGGGAGATGTAGACGATCGCCACACCCTGCGCGGTCAGGCCCTTGATCACCCTAAACAGGTTCTCCACCTCACCGTGGTCCAGCACCGCCGAGGGCTCATCGAGGATCAACAGGTCGACCTCATGCGACAACGCCCGCGCCATGCTGACCACCTGCTGACCCGCCGGCGACAGCTCGCCCACCAGGCGCGAGGGACTGATCTCACTGTGCCCCAACCGCGCCAGGATCTCCCGGGTCCGCTTGTTGGTCGCCGCCCGCCGGGTGAACCCACCCGCCGCCATCTCATGACCCAGAAACACGTTCTCAGCCACCGTCAGACCCGGAACCAGGTCCAGCTCCTGATAGATCGTGGCGATCCCCGCCTTGATCGCAGCCTGCGGATGACCGAACCGCGCCGGCTCACCCTTCCACGTGATCGAACCGGCATCCGGCACGTAGGAGGCCGCGAGGATCTTGATCATCGTCGACTTACCCGCACCGTTCTGACCCAACAGACAGTGCACCTCACCCGCACGGACGTCGAGGTCGACACCACCCAACGCACGGACCGAGGAGAACTCCTTCACGATCCCGCTCATCTGCAGCAGCACGTCACCACCGGGGCTGCCCGCGGGCCGCCCGGTCTCTACGTCGTCGGTCTTGCCGAGGTTGGGCAAGGTACGTCCCCTCGTCGTGGCTGTGACTGCGCTCACAGAATCGGGCGCACGCACAAAGTAGATCGTCTTCTGTCATTTCGGCAAGTAGTTCTGTCTACCAATTGCGCAAATGTCTAGAACGAGGTGCCCCGAGTTGCCGGGCCGAGGAGACGGGCGCCGGCCCGGATCGGGTCCGGCGCCGGCCGAAAAACACCGGAGCCCCACCCCGCCGGATCCGGCGGGGTGGGGCTCAGGTCAGGTCAGGACGGGCGGTTCAGCCCACCAAGCGGTCGAAGGAGGGCACGACCCGCTCGCGCCACAGCGCCTCGCGGTACTCGCGCGAGAGCAGGATGTCGACGACGTGGCGCACGTCGTCGATCTCGAAGGTCTCCGGGCCGCGGTCGTCGGCGAACGAGATGGTGATCGTGCCGTCGTGGTGGCGGGCGAGGTAGCGCGCCTCGAGGTGCTCGACGATCTCGGGGTAGATCTCCCACAGGCTGGGCATGTCCCACACGAGCCGGTGCGAGGCGACGTAGGCGCGCAGGGTCTCGGCGTTCGGCTCCTCACGCTCGGCCATGCAGGCCGCCCAGAGGCGGGTCAGCCCCGCGGCGTCGGGGAGGACGAAGGGGGTGGTCTCGGACGCCTGGTGGCCGTTGTCGTGGAACATGGGGTTCTCCCAGTGGGGGGTGGGGGCCGCGGTGGGGTCCGCGTCTGACACCACAACGACGCAGGGTCGCCCGAGGTGACGCACCAATTCGCACCGCACTAGACCGCAGCCCCGCGACCCGTCCGGTGAGGACAGGCCGCGGGGCCGCGACGGGTGCGGTCAGAGTCCGTCGTTGCCGCCGTTGGGCTCGATCCTGACCTCCGCGCTGCCGATCAGCTCACCGTCGTCGTACTGCGCGACGAAGACGGCACTCAGGTCGTCGGTGTCGGGGTCGTGGCCGCCGGGGACGGTCGTGGTCAGCGTGCCGATGCAGCCGCTGGCCGTGCTCTGCGGGTGACCGTGGCTGTCGTGGCCCAGGATGTAGGTCACGGTCACCGTGCTGCAGTCGACCGGCTGGTCGTCGGTGACGGTCACCTCGTAGGACACGGTGTCACCGAACTGGAAGGTGTCCTCAGGCGTCGGGGTCACGAACTCGACCACCGGCGCCTGGTTGCCGACGACGATGTCGACGTCGGCCGAGGCGTGCCGGCCGCGGTGCTTGCCGCCGATGTCGGTGACCGTGAGCGTCGCGCGGTAGGAGCCGTCCTCGCGGTAGGTGAACGTCGGGTTGGGCCTGGTGCTGTCGAATCGCCCGTCGCCGTCGAAGTCCCACTGGTACCGCAGCCGGTCCCCGTCGGCGTCGGTCGTGCCGGCGCTCGAGAACGACACCTTCAGCGGGGCCATGCCCGACGAGGGGGTCGCGGTGACCTTCGGCTCGGGGCTGTGGTTGCCCTTCGGGCCGATGTAGTCGATGCGCGAGAGCTGCGCGTCGGGGTTCTCGGCGAAGTAGCCGTCGCCGTACTCGAGCACGTAGAGGGCGCCGTCGGGTCCGAACTCCATGTCCATCGGGTTGTCGGTGACGATGCCCGGGATGACGTCCTCGATCGCGCCGACCTCGTCGCCGTCGAGGTGGATGCCCTTGATCCAGTCACGGCTCCACTCGTAGAGCAGCGGGGTGTTGTCGTACTGCTCGGGCCAGGCGACGGGGGTCTTGCCGCGGGTGTTGCGCACGTCGTACTGGTAGGCCGGGCCGGCCATCGGCGAGATGCCGCCGGCGCCGAGCTCGGGGAACTCGGCCGAGACGTCGAAGCCGTAGAAGATCTCGGGCTTCTCCACCGGCGGCAGCTTCACCAGGCCGGTGTTGCGGGGCGAGTTGTTGCGCGGTGCTGCGCAGTCGAAAGGCTCGCCGGAGGTCTCGGTGGCGAAGTCGTAGTCGTTGTAGGGCAGCTGGTCGGTGGCGCAGTAGGGCCATCCGTAGTTGGCCGGCTCCTCGATCTGCACCCACTTGCCCTGGCCGTCGGGACCCCGCTCGGGGTCTGGCGTCCGGGCGTCGGGCGAGTAGTCGGCCACCCAGAGCTTGTCGGTGCGGGGGTGGATCTCGATGCGGAAGGGGTTGCGCAGGCCCATCGCGTAGATCTCAGGGCGCGTCTTGGCCTGGCCCGGGCGGAAGAGGTTGCCCTTCGGGATCGTGTAGCCGCCGCGCTTGCCGGGCTTGACCCGCAGGATCTTGCCGCGCAGGTCGTTGGTGTTGGCCGCGGTGCGCTGGGCGTCGAAGGCCGGGTTGCGGTTGGCGCGCTCGTCGATCGGGACGTAGCCGTCGGACTCGAAGGGGTTGGAGTCGTCGCCGGTGGCGAGGATCAGGTTGCCCTTGGAGTCGAAGACGATGTCGCCGCCGACGTGGCAGCAGATGCCGCGGTCGACCGGTACGTCGAGGATGCGGCGCTCGGTGCCGACCCGCACCTTGTCGTTCTCAAGCTTGAACTTCGAGACCCGGATGACGCCCTTGTAGGGCGCGAAGTCGGCCGCGGTGCCCTCGAGCGGCGCGTCGCCCTCGTTGATGGACGCCGTCAGCGGGTCGTCGGCGGGTGTGTCGAGCGGCGGTGAGTAGTAGAGGTAGACCCAGGTGTTCTTCTTGCCGTCGAAGCCGGGATCGAGAGCGATGCTCTGCAGTCCCTCCTCGTCGTGGTTGTAGACGTCGATCTCACCGGCGATCGAGTTGACCCCGGTCTTGGCGTCGTTGTGCCAGATGACGCCGGCACGTGTCGTGTGCAGGACGTCGCCGTTGGGCAGCACGGCGAGGTCCATCGGCTCGCCCGGCCGGTCGTTGAGGGTGACTTTCTGGAACTGGGCGTCCGGCACGGGGGCCGGCTCGTTGTCGTGGCCGGGGTGACCGGCCGCTGGGGTGGACAGGCCGCCGACGGCGGCGAGGGACAGGGTGACCGAACTGGCTGCGATCGCGGCCAGGACGCCCGAGAAGCGTCGTTGCACGTGAGAGCTCCTTGCGCTGGTGCATGCGAAGGCGGGGTCGTCACCGCCTCATGAACCGCGTCGGCGCGGTCAGTGACGTCCGCCACAACGAACGTAAGGGTGGTCTAGACATCCGTCAACGAGGACGGGGTCTTTTGTGAGACGCCAACCCAAAAGGGGGCGCGGGGTCGGCCGACGTCAGGGTGCGAGCACCGACGGCAGCGTGGCGTACCCGCGCAGGATGCGGGTGCTGCGTCGCTGGCTGCCCGGCTCGAGGCGCAGGTCGGGGAAGCGGTCGAAGAGGGTGCGCAGGCCGACCTCGCCCTCCATCCGGGCCAGGGCCGCTCCGAGGCAGTAGTGCCGACCGGACGAGAACGACACGTGCTCGCCGGCGTTGGCGCGGGCGACGTCGAACACGTGCGGCTCGGCGAACACGTCGGGGTCGCGGTTGGCGCCGGCCAGCAGCGTGGTCACCATCGCGCCGCGCGGGACGGTGACGCCGGCGATCTCGGTGTCGCGAGCGGCCATCCGTCCGGTCAGGAGCACCGGCGGGTCGTGGCGCAGGACCTCGTCGACGGCGTTGGGCCACAGCGTGGGCTGCTCGCGCAGCGCTGCGAGCTGGTCGGGGTGGTCGTGCAGCAGCCGGATGCCATTGCCGAGGAGATTGACG
Source organism: Sphingomonas paucimobilis (assembly GCA_943371595.1). GTDB lineage: Bacteria > Actinomycetota > Actinomycetes > Propionibacteriales > Nocardioidaceae > Nocardioides. Next base: position 6,834 of record CALRVO020000045.1, on the reverse strand, counting down.
GTCGTCTCGAAGCCGGCGGCGAGCACGAGCCCGGCCGTGGCCTTCAGCTCGGCGTCGTCGAGCACGGCGCCGTCGTCGTCGCAGGCGGTGACCAGCTGGCTGAAGAGGTCGTCGCCCGGGTGGCGGCGTACGTGCTCGAGGTGCTCGTCGAGCCAGGTCTCGAACTCGACCAGCGACCTCTCCACGTCGCGGAACACGCCCCACGACAGTCCCAGGTCGAGGGACGGCGCCGCCCCGGTGCCGAACCGGAGCACCCGGTGGTGGTCGTGCTCGGGGACGCCGAGGATCTCCGCGATCACGGTGACGGGGAGCTGGGCGCAGTACGTCGTCACCAGGTCGACCGGCCGCGTCGGGTCGAGCCCGTCCAGCAGCCCGTCGGCGATCTCCTGCGTGCGCTCGCGCAGCCGCTGGACGGCCCGGACCGAGAAGACCCGGGTCACCAGCTTGCGGTAGCGCGTGTGGTCGGGCGGCTCGGTGACCAGCAGCGACGGTGGGGTGAGGGGTCCGATCGGGGCCGACCGGAAGGCCCAGGCGCTGACCTTCGCCAGGGGGCCTCCCGGGCCGAAGTCGACGCCGGTGCGCATGTCGGGACTGGTCAGCACCTCCTTGACGACCGGCTGGGACGCCGTCACGAACGCGAACTTCGCCCGGTGCAGCGGGCCCTCGGCCCGGATCTGCTCGAAGAGCTCGAGCGTCTCCTCCGTGTCGGTGGCCTCGACGAGCCGGCCGTGCAGGTCACCTCGCTTGGCAGAGCCCCGGATGGCGGTGCGGGGCAGCGCGTGACCCAGGCCCCACCGCAGCGAGCTCGCGACCTTGTGCTCGACGTCCTGCTGGATCTTCACGGCGCCTCTCAATACTGATCGGTATCGAATACTCAGGAGTATCGTAGCCAGCGATGTCAACCGACCCCGCCTCCCGGTCAACCCGCCCCTCCCGCGACGAGGTACGCCGGGCCCTGCTCGACGCCGCCGCGCAGGTGTTCGCCCGCCGCGGGATCGACGCCGCCAGCGTCGACGACGTCGCCGCCGCCGCCGGGTTCACCAAGGGCGCCGTCTACTCCAACTTCGGGAGCAAGGACGGCCTGGTCGCCGCGCTGGTCGACGACAAGGTGACCGCGTACCTCGACATCGGCCTCGACGCGGTCAGCGACGCGGACGCTCCCCTGGTCGAGCGGGCGCAGACGCTCGGCGACCAGCTGACCATCGCCTTCGACCGCCAGCGCGACTGGACCCTGCTGTTCCTCGAGCTCTGGCAGCGGGCGGTCCGCAGCGGGCGCACCGACGGGGCATTCCTCGACCGGCGGCGAGAGCTGCACGGCGCGATCACCACCGCCATCACCGACCACTTCAGCCAGGCCGGCGCCCCCCTGCCCCTTCCGGCCGACGAGCTGGCCACCGTCCTGCTCGCGCTGAGCAACGGCCTGGCGATCGAGCGGCACGCCGACCCCGCCTCCGTCCCCGACCAGCTCCTCGGTCGGGTGCTGGCCCTCGTGATGGGAGGCGCGCCCGGCCCGGAGGACCAGCGCTTCGGGGCGCAGCCCTCCTGACAACGACGTCCCAGGCCGCAGCGGCCGGACGCTTGGTGAAGGCCGAGGTCAGTGCCGCTGTGCAGCCGCGACCCGACCACGAGCATCGTCGGCCACCGACGTCTCGTCGACGACGCCCTGCGTCTCGGGTTCCGAGGCGTGCGGCAGGGCGTCACCGGCGGTGGAGGTCGGCAGTGCTGCGTCGCCGACGCGAGGACCGCGCTCCTCCGTCCTGCCTTGCGCCCGGCTGGACCCGACGACGAAGAGCACCAGCAGGCCGCAGGTGACCAGCGCGATGACCAACAGTCCGAGCGACCACCACAGGGGGCTGTGCTCGGAACCGGTGTAGGGGAAGGTCGGAGTCATGACCGCTCCTCGGCAGCGACGTTGTGCACGAGTCTCTCGGCCGCCCCGGCCCCGCGGCAGGGACTGAGATCCTGCACCGTCAGGGACCAACCTCCCGTTCCCCCGGCCGCAGAAGACTGCGCTCCCCACGGCAGGTTCGCCTCGAGGCGGGTAGGTGTCGTTGGGCCGACCCTGGCGACCGGGTCTCTGCGGCCGTCCGCGACTCGCCGGCGTCGAGACTGAGCGCGGAGCGTGGCGAACGCTTCGAAGCCGGCAGCGACGCTGCCGGCTCGTTGTCGATACACCCGATGCACATCGAAGCCCCAGGTGAGCGAACTGACGTGGGGCTTCGGTGTCTTGTGCGCCTGCAGGGATTCGAATCCTAAACCTTCTGATCCGTAGGGCTCAGATGGGGTGTCCGTTGCCGTCCCGACGCGCCTACGAACGACAACCTCTTGTTGACCCAAAAGTAGCAGGTAAGCAGCGCATCTGGGCCCAGTCCACAGGTGTCGTCTTCCGTCGTAGTAGGTCGCGCTCAGAGCGGCGCGACCCGCTTCTTTGAGCCGTAAACGAGCCGTAGATCCGATCGTTCGACCATGCACTCCAAGCGCCCGATCATGCCGAGAGTCAGCAGTTTCAATCCCGTGGTCTCGCCGCCAAGACACATCTACCGTTCGTGCCAGTCGCCTACCCGCACCATCGTCATCGACGGCGACCGGGAGCCCCTGCCGGTCGTATTCGAGGTGCGCGGTCCAACCATCGAGTTGCAGCCCGGCGAGTTCCTGCGTCTAGTCGTCCGCGGACCCCAGGACGCCGAATTGACCATCGGCGTGGGGCGTAATGGCATCTCGGTCTTTCGCCACCCCGACATGGTGGTCGACGTGTACGGCCCGGACGGCGACATCGTCGAGATGGAGGGCTTTACCTGACGACCATGCCGCACTGAAGGAGCTGTCTGAATCGCCCTGGGTTCTGTAGAGGCTCGGGCTATTGGGTTCCGACCAGGGGTTGGTCGGTCCGAGCACCAGCGTAGAACGTGTCCTCGAACTCGTCGGGTGGGACGTCGCCGAGGTAGCCGTGGAGCCGCTGGGTGTTGTGCCAGTGGACCCACGACAGGGTCGCGAGCTCGACGTCCTCGACGGTCTTCCAGGGCCGTCCGTCTCGTGCTGGGCCGCGGATGAGCTCGGCCTTGTAGTAGCCGTTGACGGTCTCAGCCAAGGCGTTGTCGTAGGAGTCACCCACGGTCCCGATCGAGGGAACTGCGCCGATCTCGGCTAGGCGTTCGCCGTACCGGATGGACGTAAATTGCGACCCGGCGTCGCTGTGACACCGCAGCCCCTCGAGGTCGGTGCCTCGTGACCAGCGGGCCATCTCGAGGGCGTCGATAACCATCGTGGTCCGCATGTGGGGTGCGGCCCGCCACCCGACGATCTTGCGGGAGTAGGCGTCGGTGATGAAGCAGACGTAGGCCATCCCAGACCAGGTCGGCACGTAGGTCAGGTCGGTGACCCACAGCTGATTGGGGCCGGTAGCGGTGAAGTCCCGGTCGACCAGGTCCGGGTGGCGTGGTGCGCCAGGATCACGCTTGGTGGTCCGCACGCTCTTGGTCCGCGTGACGCCCTCGATGCCCGCAGACCGCATCAACCGGGCGACCTGGTCACGCCCGACGTCGTGGCCGACGCGCTTGGCGGCCTTCCACAGCTTCCTAGCGCCATAGACCTTGTAGTTGTCCTCCCACAACGTCACCAGCGCTGGGCCAACGGTGGCGTCGCGCTGAGAGCGCGCCGAGGCGGGCCGGGACTTGGCGGCGTAGTACAGGCTCGGAGCGATCTGCAGGACCCGGCAGATCGGCTCGACTCCGAACTCGTCACGGTTGGCGTCGATGAACGCGACGCTCACTTGTGTTGGCGGTCGAGCTCCGCCCCGAAGAAAGTCGCGGCCCGCTTCAAGATCTCGTTGGCCCGACGCAGCTCACGGACCTCCTGCTCAAGGGCTTTGACCCGTGCTGCTTCGTCAGTGGAGACACCTGGTGCTGCACCGTCGTCGATGTCGGCCTGCTTGACCCACAACCGCACCGACTCGGTGCCGTAGCCGAGCTGCTCAGCGACCCGCTGGATCGTGCCGGCATCGGTTCCCAGCTCGGCTCGCAGGGTGCGCACCATTCGCACCGCAGCAGCCTTCTCCTCAGCGCTGTAGCGACGCGTGGTCGGCTTGCCTGGTGTGACGTCCTTCGGCATGAGGCCATCCTCGTTTCCAAACGATGGAGCCTCCAAGAAACCCAGGGCGATTCAGTGTCCCCAATACGAGGGCGACTCGTAGCCCAAGCGTCTGCACAGGTGCTCGTCTGCCCCTGGGAGGGGAGAGACTACGAGCCGGTCGAGGTGATCGCTGGCGAGCGCGATCAACTTGGTTCCTGGACCCGAGCAGCAGCGGCTTTCGACTAGAGCGATACACGGTGAGCCAGAGGATGACGCGTCATGGCATCAAGTGGCTTCCGCTTCGGGTCGGACGTGGTGGGTAGAGACAGTTGCGCCCAGTTGATGTAGGGAGGCCCTTGCGGCCGCCCAAGGATGAGGTAGCGCCTCATACTCTCGGCGGGTGACTGCCACGGCGAGTAGCGGAGCACCAGCTTGGCGCTGTTGGGAGGCGGGGGCCGGGTCGCAGATGCGGAGCTCGACAGCCCGAAGCGTGCGGGTATGGTCAGCGCCCCAGATCTCGTTCAACGTCCGCATTGAGACGTCGTGGAGCAACTTGGTGTAACGCGCGCGATGTTCGGCGGTCCCACGCAAGACCGGCACGATCTCGGCTCGTTCGTAGTCGTACCGAAACGACTCGATGCGCGACAGTTGGTCAGGACCAGGGATTCGTAGGTCCACCTTCAGCGTGCCCTCGTCTGCGTCGAAGCCCACTCGGTGTCGGACGATGAAGTCGCCCGGATAGATCGAGCTGGACAGCACGACACCGAAGTACTCTTCCACCGCCCAGGGGTCGCCCGCCGCGAATCGGCGAACGAGGGTGTCAAGCCGGGCGTTGTGGAGGTCTGCCTCAAAGGCGCGCTGGCGGCATTCGCGGTCGTACCTGAGCTGGTCACGCGCCAATAGTTGGAGTCGTTTGCTCTCCATCGTGGCGTGCACCTCACGACGGACGCCATTGATCCGATCGACGTAAATCTGGGCGCGCCACCACGCATAAAGAGAACGCATGAAGGCGCGATCGTCCTCACTAGATCCTATGCGTCCCCCACGGTCATGAACCCCCAGATGGTCCCGCTGAGGCCCTGTCGGCCGCTCGGCGAGATGCACTGGCGGGGCCTCATGTGACTTCTGTACCAGCGCGGGTGCTGGATTGGAGTAAACGGAACGAAACGGCGGGTGTATGGCAACCGCCCGAAGCGACTCGAGGCCCAGAAAGGGCCCCGGCTCGACTGCTGCCGCCAACACCTCGTCGAGCTCGCCTGCCTGCAGGGATGCCTCGGCCGTGAGGGCAGCCGCTTGAGCCAGCCTGGCCGCCTCAAGCAGACGCTGGTCGGGGGGGCCCTTAGAGAGATTGCGCAACCGGGCCTCGAATGCCGCCGCTTGATGACGCGCGTTGCGCGCTATCGCTCCTAGCCGACGCGTGACGACAGTCGTCGGAGCTGGCTGCCGACGTCGTTGCGCGACGAGCACCTGTCGCGGCTCCACCATTACCTCCGAGAACATCATGACAAAACCCCACGTCATGAAGACACTAAACGGCTATTCGCAATCCGCTCAACCATTAGACAGTGCATTTGATCAAGGTTCCTGCAAGGAACACCGCGATGATTCCTCGCGCGGACACACGGTCACAACGTCAAGAGCGAACCGAGCGCGAGCTGGTCACGTGTCTGCGCACCCGTCGTGCGCTACAGCCGTCGAGGGCCAAGTGGCAGGACGGGATCCGGGGCACGTGACCGCTGACCTCTTCCATCGCAAGCGCCCCACCAAGGCCGACGATCGCGCCGGCCCAAGTCGATGGGCGGGCGACCTGATGATCAGTTCCGGCTGGTCGGCGATCGGGACGGTCGTCCGCGCGGCAGCCGCTCAACGATCCTGGTTCACCCGCCAAGCAGCTACGCAGGACCTGACCTGGCATCGCGGCAGGGCAATCTGGGGCAGAGGCTCGCCCGACGTCCTGTCGCTGAGAAGATCCGCCCGACGTCGCCGCTCGTCGGACTTCGTCCGACCATTCGCGTGGGCGCCTTGCGTCCCCGATCGCCGCATGCACGGCGGTGACGTTGATCAACGGGGAGGGATGAGGTGAAGGACGGCCCCTGGCAGCCCCGCACCGGGCTGCGGCGGCTCCGCACCACGCACTGCTGGTCCTGTTCCAGTCTCGGCCCACGCCCTGCAGGCCCCCCCGAACTGCGCCACTTTGGATTAGAATCACTACCCGGCAACTTTTGATGCTCCACGTCGTGGCGAGCGACATGGTGGGTGTTGGAACGAAGGCATCGCGATGGGCCAGATCGAGCACGGGACACCCCTGGGTGACGTGAGCGCTGATGTCCTGCAGCAGCTGGGAGTGTCGGGCGACCACCCCGTGATGGCCTCGTTCCCGCGTGGCGCGTTCTTCGCGTTCGACCACGACCTGCGGTACCTCGTCGCTGGTGGGCTCGGACTCGCAGACGTAGGCCTCTCACGCGAGATGCTCGAGGGCCATACGATCTTCGAGGTTTTCCCCGACGACACCACCCGCATCATCGAACCCATGTACCGAGCCGCGCTCGGCGGGCAATCCACCACCCGGGACATCCCCTACGAAGGTCGGATTTACTCTCAACGCCTGGCACCGGTGACCGACGCGCATGGGACGGTGGTCGCTGGCATGGGGGTCACCGTCGAGGTCACCGAGGATCGACGAGTAGAGGCCGAACTGCGAGCCAGCGAGGAGCGCAATCGGCTGACGTTCGAGCATGCGCCCGTTGGCAAAGCCCTGGTCGACCT
>CALRVO020000044.1:0-13459 GCA_943371595.1 Sphingomonas paucimobilis | reverse complement strand
CCCCAGGCCCCTGACCCACGACCTGTTCAAGGACGTGCTCGAGGCCACCGGCAACGCCCTCACCGAGGTGCAGATCACCGACGTCAAGGACGGCGTCTTCTTCGCCAACCTGGTCTTCGTGTCCGGGGTCGAGGTCAGCGCCCGGCCCTCCGACTCGATCGCCCTGGCCCTGCGCACCGGCACCCGCATCATGTGCGCCGAGGGCGTGCTCGACGAGGCGGGCCTGGCGGTGCCGGCCGAGCAGGAGGACGAGGTCGAGAAGTTTCGCGAGTTCCTCGACCACGTGACGCCCGAGGACTTCGAGGCGGGCACCGACCCCGCTGGCTGACCGCCGGGTGAAGCGTCGGGCCTGACCCTCGTCCTGAGGTTGAGGGTTGCGACACGCCGCCGGGTTCTTTGACCGACCCTCCCCGGCGCCGTACCTTGAAGTTCTTCGCTGTAACTCCACGCGTGTCATCACGGCACCTTCCCCGGAGCGAAGAAGACCCACGGAGGACCGTGTGAACGAGCAGAACCCGCACCACGAGGCCAGCGCTGTCGACAGCGTGGTGGTCGAGTCTGCCGAGGAGCAGGGCCTCCTCTTCACCGACGACGTCTCCCCGCTGCCCAGCGACCTCGGCTACCGCGGTCCCACCGCGTGCAACGCCGCCGGCATCACCTACCGCCAGCTCGACTACTGGGCACGCACCGGCCTGATCGAGCCCACCGTGCGCGGGGCGAAGGGCTCGGGGTCGCAGCGCCTCTACTCCTTCCGCGACATCCTGATCCTCAAGGTCATCAAGCGCCTGCTCGACGCCGGTATCTCGCTGCAGCAGATCCGCACCGCGGTCGACCACCTGCGCGAGCGCGGCACCGACGACCTCACCCGCGTCACGCTGATGAGTGACGGCGCCTCGGTCTACGAGTGCACCTCCAACGACGAGGTCATCGACCTGCTGCAGGGCGGCCAGGGCGTCTTCGGCATCGCGATCGGCGGCGTCTGGCGCGAGATCGAGGGCACTCTCGCCGAGCTGCCCAGCGAGCGCGCCGACCAGCACGCCGCCTCGGCGACGCCGTCCGCGGCCGACGAGCTCGCCGCCCGCCGTCAGGCCCGCCACACCGGCTGAGCACCCGCGTCCACGCTGACCCGTCGTACATGTACGACGGGTCAGCGTGATTTCGGGCGCGGGATTCCGGCGTGCGCGGGCGGGTCGGCTAGGTTGGGGGTGCTGACGATCCCGCGCGGGAGAGTCTTCAGCACCACCGAAGCGCCGAAGGGGCAATTCCTCCCCGGAACCTCTCAGGCACCCGGACCGCGCGGAGCAGGCACCTGTGGAGCTCGCGCCCTCACCTTCGGGCGCAGTGACAGAGGGGGAGGGCACCCATCCGTGATCAGTCGATCCCAGGAGCCCTCGTGTCCGACCACCTCAGCCTCACCGAGCTCGACGCGGCGCTGCCGTTCGTCGACCGCCACATCGGCCTCGGACCCGACGACGTCGCGCGGATGCTCGCGACGCTCGGCTACGACTCCCTCGAGGAGCTCATGGCGGCCGCGGTGCCCGGGGGCATCCGCAGCGCCGAGGCCCTCGACCTGCCCACCCCGCTGACCGAGGCGGCCACCGCCGCCGAGCTGCGCAAGATCGCGGCGTCCAACCGGCCGGGCGAGCCGATGATCGGCCTGGGCTACCACGCGACGATCACCCCGCCGGTGGTGCGCCGCAACGTGCTCGAGGACCCCAGCTGGTACACCGCCTACACGCCCTACCAGCCCGAGATCAGCCAGGGCCGGCTCGAGGCGCTGCTCAACTTCCAGACCGTCGTCGGCGACCTCACCGGGCTGCCGACCGCCAACGCGAGCCTCCTCGACGAGGGCACGGCCGCCGCCGAGGCGATGACCCTCGTACGACGCGGCAACCGCAAGGCGTCGGGCCCCTTCGTCGTCGACGCCGACGCGCTGCCCCAGACCATCGAGGTCGTGCGCACCCGCGCCGAGGCGATGGGCATCGAGGTCGTGGTCGCCGACCTGGCCGAGGGCCTGCCCGCAGACCTGCCCGACGGCGCGCTGTCCGGCGTCCTGGTGCAGTACCCCGGCGCCTCCGGGCGGGTGCTCGACCCCGCGCCGGTGATCGACGCGGCCCACGAGCGCGGCGCCCTCGCCGTGGTCGCCGCCGACCTGCTGGCCCTCACGCTGCTCGAGTCGCCCGGCTCGATGGGCGCCGACGTCGTGGTCGGCTCCAGCCAGCGCTTCGGCGTACCCCTGTTCTACGGCGGCCCGCACGCCGGCTACATGGCGGTGGCCCAGGGACTCGAGCGGCACCTGCCCGGCCGGCTCGTCGGGGTGAGCATCGACGCCGAGGGCAACCGGGCCTACCGGCTGGCCCTGCAGACCCGCGAGCAGCACATCCGCCGTGACAAGGCGACGTCCAACATCTGCACCGCCCAGGTGCTGCTGGCCGTCGTGGCCTCGATGTACGCCGTCTACCACGGCCCCGAGGGGCTGCGGGCGATCGCGACCCGGACCCACCGCTACGCCGCCGTGCTCGCCCGCGCGCTGGGCGAGGGCGGGCTGCCGGTCACCCACGAGACGTTCTTCGACACCCTCGAGGTCCGCGTGCCCGGCCGTGCCGAGTCGGTCGTGGCCAACGCCCGGGCGCTCGGCATCCAGCTGCGCCTCGTCGACACCGACACCGTCGGGCTGTCGACGTCGGAGACCACGACGCGCTCGACCATCGACGCCGTGCTCAAGGCGTTCGGGGTCGCGACCAGCTCGACCGGTGAGGGCGGCATCGACGGGATCGACCAGGTGGTCGCCGACGCGCTGCCCGACGGGCTGCGCCGCGAGACGCCCTACCTGACCCACGAGGTCTTCTCGAGCCACCACAGCGAGACGCAGATGCTGCGCTACCTGCGACGCCTCTCCGCGCGCGACTACGCCCTCGACCGGGGGATGATCCCGCTCGGGTCGTGCACGATGAAGCTCAACGCGACGACCGAGATGGAGCCGGTCTCGCTGCCGGGCTTCGCCGACCTGCACCCCTTCGCGCCCGCCGAGGACGCCCAGGGCTACCGCCGCCTGGTCGACGAGCTCGAGGGGTGGCTGGCCGAGGTCACCGGCTACGACCGCGTCTCGATCCAGCCCAACGCCGGATCCCAGGGCGAGCTCGCCGGCCTGCTGGCCATCCGGGGCTACCACCACTCGCGCGGCGACCAGCAGCGCGACGTCTGCCTCATCCCGAGCTCGGCCCACGGCACCAACGCCGCCTCGGCGGTGATGGCCGGCATGAAGGTCGTGGTGGTCAAGGGCGCCGACGACGGCACCGTCGACCTCGCCGACCTGCGCGCCCAGTGCGACAAGCACGCCGACACCCTCGCCGCGATCATGGTCACCTACCCCTCGACCCACGGCGCCTACGAGGACACCATCACCGAGCTGTGCGAGGTCGTGCACGCCCACGGCGGCCAGGTCTACGTCGACGGGGCCAACCTCAACGCCCTGCTTGGCTACGCCAAGCCCGGCGAGTTCGGCGGCGACGTCTCCCACCTCAACCTGCACAAGACGTTCTGCATCCCGCACGGCGGCGGTGGCCCGGGGGTCGGGCCGGTCGCGGTGCGCTCGCACCTGGCGCCGTTCCTGCCGACGCACGGCATGCACCCCGAGGCCGACAAGCGGGTCGGCATCGGCCCGCTGAGTGCAGCGCCGTACGGCTCGGCCGGCATCCTGCCGATCTCGTGGGCCTACATCCGCCTGATGGGAGCCGCGGGCCTGACCCGGGCGACCGCGAGCGCGGTGCTGGCGGCCAACTACGTCGCCAAGCGGCTCGGTGAGCACTTCCCGGTGCTCTACACCGGTCACGGCGGGCTCGTCGCCCACGAGTGCATCCTCGACGTGCGCGGCCTGACCAAGGACACCGGCGTCACCATCGACGACGTCGCCAAGCGTCTGGTCGACTATGGCTTCCACGCCCCGACCATGTCGTTCCCGGTCGCCGGCACCCTCATGGTCGAGCCGACCGAGTCCGAGGACCTCGCCGAGATCGACCGGTTCTGCGACGCGATGATCGCGATCCGGGGCGAGATCGACCGGGTGGCCGCGGGGGAGTGGACCCCCGAGACCTCCCCGCTGCGCGGGGCGCCGCACACCTCGCGGACGTTGGTCGGCGAGTGGGACCGCGCCTACTCGCGCGAGCTCGCGGTCTTCCCGACCGGCCTGTCCGGCCACACCACGGCCGACAAGTACTGGCCGCCGGTCGGGCGCATCGACCAGGCCTACGGCGACCGCAACCTGGTCTGCGCCTGCCCGCCGCCCGAGGCCTTCGCCGAGGCCGGCGACGACGGCACGGAGAGCACCGCGGAGTGAGCCTGCGAGCGCGGCTCGTCGCGCTGCAGCACGCCGGCCGGCTGCCCTCGGTGGTCGGCGGCGTGCTGCGCGACGGGGCCCTGGTCGACACCGCGGGCGTGTGCGCCGACGTCGAGACGGCCTACCGGATCGGGTCGATCACCAAGACCCTCACCGCGGTGCTGGTGATGCAGCTGCGCGACGAGGGTCGGCTCTCGCTCGACGACCCCGTCGGTCGGCACCTGCCCGGTGTCGGGTACGCCGAGCTGACGATCGCCGACCTGCTCGGCCACACCGGCGGCATGCAGAGCGAGCCCGCCGGCCCGTGGTGGGAACGCTCGACCGGTGGCGACTTCGCCGCCCTGGCCCGGGCCAACGACGGTTCCGGCGCGGTCGCCGGCCGCGACGAGTGGTTCCACTACTCCAACCTCGGCTACGGCCTGCTCGGCGAGGTCGTCGCGCGCTCGCGCGACACCTCCTGGTGGGACGCCGTCCACGACCACCTGCTCACCCCGCTCGCGATGCGGCGTACGACGTGGGGCCCGGTGGCGCCGCACGCCCAGGGCCACAGCGTCGACCACTTCAGCGGGGTGCTGGCCGACGAGCCGCACACCGACACCGGTGCCATGGCACCGGCCGGGCAGCTCTGGTCGACCATCGGTGACCTCGCCACGTGGGCGGCGTTCCTCGCCGGGCGCCGACCGGGGGTGCTCGACGCAGCGACCCTGGCCGAGATGGGCACCCCGCGGCTCGACCCGACCTACGGCCTGGGCCTGCGCCTCGTCGACGTGGACGGCCGGCGTCTGGTCGGTCACACCGGCTCGATGCCCGGCTTCCTGGCCTCGCTCTTCGTCGACCCGGCCTCCGGTGACGGTGCGGTCGTGCTCGCCAACGCCACGACCGGCCTCGCCACCGACGACGTCCCGGCCCGGCTGCTCACCGGGCCGACGCCGGCCGCGCGCGACCCGTGGCTGCCGAGCCCCGCCGTACCCGAGGCCGTGGCGCCGCTGCTCGGCCTGTGGTTCTGGGGCAACACCGCGACCGAGTGGCGCTGGCAGGGCGGGCGCCTCGAGGTCCGCGCCCTGCAGAGCGGCGCGCTGTCCTACGCCTTCGAGGTCCGCCCCGACGGACGCCTGGTGGGGGCGAGCGGCTACCACCGCGGCGAGATCCTGCAGGTCCACCCGACCCACCTCGAGTGCGCGACGTTCGTCTACACACGGGTGCCCTACGACCCGCGGGCGCCGATCCCCGGTCCCTGATCGGACCCGCTCGGCCCGCCCGCCCTGGCCTCCTCGACCCACATGGGCTACTACTTGCACGTGAGCGAGCACCACGAGGTCGAGCGTGCCTATGCCGTCGGGCCCGACGACGCCCTGCCCGACTTCGCCGCGCTGGACGCGGTGGCGTCGGTGACCGAGCCCGTCACGGCGACCCTGGTGGCGACCTACCTCGACACCGCCGACCTGAGCCTGCTGCGGGCGGGAGTGACGCTACGCCGGCGCGTCGGTGGCGCCGACGAGGGATGGCACCTCAAGGTGCCCGCCGGCGACGGCCGCGACGAGGTGCACCGCCCGCTGGGCGCCGACGACGTCCCCGCCGACCTGGCCCGCCTGGTCCGGGGCTGGACCCACGGTCGCGCGCTGGAGCCCGTGGCGGTCATCGAGACCGTCCGGACCACGTCGCTGCTGCTCGACGACGCGGGCGAGGTGCTGGCCGAGGTCGCCGACGACCGGGTGGTCGGCACCCCCGCCGACGGCCACCCCGACACTGCCTGGCGCGAGCTCGAGGTCGAGCTGGTCGGCGCCACGACCGACCTGCTCGACGCGGCCGACGCGCTCCTGGCTGCGGCCAGTGACATCCACCCGCGCGCCGAGCAGCGCAAGATCGGCACGGTGCTGGCCGACCGCCTGGCCGACCTCACCGCCGACACGCCGACGTCGCGGCTCCCGGTCGCCGACCGCGAGGGCCCGGCCGCACCGGTGCTGCTCGTCCGGCTGCGCGAGCAGGTCGCCACCCTGCAGCGCCGCGACTGCGACGTACGCCGCGGCGTCGACGACGGCGTCCACCAGATGCGCGTGGCGTGTCGGCGGCTGCGTGGTGCGCTGGCGACCTACCGGCCCCTGCTCGACCGCACGGTCAGCGACCCGCTCCGCGACGAGCTCGGCTGGCTGGCCCGCACCCTCGGGGCCGGCCGCGACGCCGAGGTCGTGCACGACCGGTTGAGCGACCTGGTCGAGCAGCTGCCGGTCGACCAGGTCGTCGGGCCGGTGCGGGAGCGTCTCGACCAGACCTACACCGACCGGCGGGGCGACGCCGACCAGGAGACGCAGGAGCTGCTCGACTCCGAGCGCTACCTGCGCCTGCTCGAGCGGCTGGTGGCGCTGACGACCGACCCGCCCTGGACCGAGCGCGCCGACGAGCCGGCCGGAGCGGCCCTGCGTCGACGGGTCCGTCGCGACTGGCGGCGGCTGCGCCGCGCGGTCGACCGTGCCGAGACCGCCGACGGGGAGGCCCGGCAGCTGGCGCTGCACCAGGTCCGCAAGGACGCCAAGCGGCTGCGCTACGCCTGCGAGGTGCTCGAGCCGTGGTGGGGCAAGGACGCCACGCGGCTGCGCAAGAAGGTCCAGGAGATCACCCGGGTGCTCGGGGAGCGGCAGGACGCCGTCGTCGGCGCGCACGACCTGCGGCGGATCGCGGCCGACGCGACCGCGGCGGGCGAGAGCGCCTTCACCTACGGCGTGCTGTTCGCCCGCGACGAGGCACGGGGCCACGAGCTGGAGGCCGAGTTCGCGCGCGTGTGGGACGACGTCGACCGGCGCTCGTTGCGGGCCTGGCTCTCGAAGGACGACTGAGCGCGGCTAGGACCGCGCGCGCAGCCTCTGGACCGTGCCGTCGCCCACGACGACCAGGACGCCCCGGTCGGAGTAGACCCCCAACCAGTAGATCGCCCGGCGGCTGGTGGTGATGGTGGTCGACCGGCCGGCCGGCACCGTGATGGTGGCGTCGGCGCGCGCGGAGGACACCCGCCCGTAGAGCACCGTGACGGGCACCGCGTTGCGGTTCCTGAAGACGACGGTGCGCCTGGTGCCCGGCGGCTTGACCGCCCTCACGTCCTGCAGCCGGGTGACGCCGATCGTGACGGTGCCGGGCGCGCGCTGGCCGCCCTGGCACACCTCGTAGGAGAACCGCGTGGTGCCCTGGAAGTCGTCGGCGACCTCGACGACCAGGGTGTTGCCGGTCTGCTCGACGAAGAGGCGTCGGCCGTCGACGGCGCCGAGGCCGCAGAGCGTGAGCGGACCGCTGGTCGGGGGCAGGCTGAAGACCGACCGGTCGTTGGCGACCGGGTCGACCCGGTAGGTGCCCCCGGCGTACATCGCGAGGACGTCAGGGGTGGCCTGCGGGGCTGCGCCCGCCGGGGCGGGCGCAGCGAGCGACGCGGAAGCGACGACGCCGGCCAGGGCACCGGCCGCCGTGAGGACGGCGCGTCTCGTGCGGGAGGTCATGACGGCGCTCCGGGGAGGGGGAGGGACAGGAGGGGCAGGACGACGGTAGCGGCCCGCACCGGCCCGCACCCGTCTCACATGGCCTGCGACACGCTCGACATGTTGAAGTCGGGCACCCGCAGCGCCGGCGTCGCGGTGCGAGAGAAGTAGTCGTCGCCCCACTCGCGGCTGAAGCTCGGCACCGTCGCCGAGGCGTGGCTGAAGCGGCGCAGCAGGTCGATCGGGCTCTCGTTCCACCGGAAGTTGTTGACCGATCCGGTGATCTCGCCGTTCTCGACGAGGTAGACGCCGTCCCGGGTCAACCCGGTCAGGAGCAGCGACTGCGGGTCGACCTCGCGGATGTACCACAGGCAGGTGAGCAGCAGCCCGCGCTCGGTGCCGGCGACCAGGTCGTCGAGGGTGCCGGTGCCGGCGTCGACGTCGAGGACCAGGTTGTCGATCGCCGGGGTCACCGGCTGCGACGTCATCGCCGCGGTGTGCCGGGTCTGGAGCAGCGCGGCCAGCTCGCCGTCGCGGATCCAGTCGGTGCGCCCCAGCGGCAGGCCGTTGTCGAAGACCGAGCTCTCGCTGCTCGAGGACGTCGCGACGTTGAACGGCGCGCACTGCAGCCGGTCGTGGGCCGGGTCGCTGTAGAGGTGGACGCCGGGGGCGGCGATCTGCTCGCCGATGCGGGTGCCGGTGGGGCGCCGGCTGTAGACCGACTGGCCCTCCCAGGCGTCGCGGGCCCCGGCGTACCAGTAGGCGTCGATCATCACGTCGGCCACCGCCGACGGCGGCAGGATCGTGTCGTAGCGGCCGGCCGGCAGGTCGACGCGGCGGCGGCCCCAGCCGAGCCGCTGGGCGATCTCGGCGTCGATGGCCAGGGCGTCGACGTCGGTGAAGTCGCGGGTCGCACCGCCCACCCACGCGCTCTCGGTGAGGGCGGCGTTCTTGCCGGTGCAGCCGTAGTGCCCGGTCGGTTGCACGTGCCGCAGCCGCAGGCCCGTCGAGGAGCCGAGGTAGGTGGTGGTGACCTCGTGGTTGACGAAGCCGTAGAGCACGCGGTCGCCCGCGCTCGCGCGGCCGAAGGCCTCGCCGAGGGCGGGGGCGAAGACGTCGTAGACGTGGATGTCGGTCGGCTCGGGGGCGTCGTCCCAGTCGGCGCTCGCCGGCGCATCGGCCGGGGTGACGAGCGGGTTGGCGTCGTCGGCCGGGGCGGAGGCGCGCGCGGCGGCGTCGGCGGCGTTGACCAGGTCGGTGACCTGGGCCTGGGTCGTCGCGCTCCCGGTGACCGACCCGGTCGCCGCACCGATGAAGGAGATCACCGTGACGCTCACGCCGTGCATGACGCCGTTGGTGGTGAGGGTGTTGTTGGCCCAGCGCAGGTTGGC
Organism: Sphingomonas paucimobilis; assembly: GCA_943371595.1. Taxonomy (GTDB): domain Bacteria; phylum Actinomycetota; class Actinomycetes; order Propionibacteriales; family Nocardioidaceae; genus Nocardioides. The sequence continues at coordinate 4,271 of CALRVO020000044.1, read as the reverse complement.
GCTGGTGTGGTCCTTGACGATGACGATGCAGTCGTCGGCCGTGGTGGCGGCCAGCGCCTGCTCGACGAGCGACTGCGGGGTGGCCGGGGCGCCGACGACCGGTGCGGGGGAGAAGTTCATGCGGGGTCCCTACGGTGTTGTTCGGTGGAGGAGCGAAGCGGGGCAGACGAGGAACAGCGTGGGGTGCTCACTGTCCGCCCTCCTCGAGGGTGTTGAGGATCCGTACGCCGCGGAACAGCGACGTGGGGCAGCCGTGGCTGACGGCCGCGACCTGGCCGGGCTGGGCCTTGCCGCAGTTGAACGCGCCGCCGAGGACCCAGGTGTCGCGGTTGCCCACGGCCTCCATGGAGTTCCAGAAGTCGGTGGTGGTGGCCTGGTAGGCCACGTCGCGGACCTGGCCGACCAGCTCGCCGTCGCGGATCGTGTAGAAGCGCTGGCCCGTGAACTGGAAGTTGAAGCGCTGCATGTCGATCGACCACGACTTGTCGCCGACGACGTAGAGACCGCGCTCGACGCGCCCGATCAGGTCGTCGGTGCTGGGACCGCCCGGGTCGGGGTCGGGTTGCAGCGACACGTTGGCCATCCGCTGGATCGGGATGTGGCCGGGGGAGTCGGCGTACGCGCAGCCGTTGGAGCGGCCCTGGCCGTCGAGCTGGTTGAGCTCCGGGAGCATGACGCCCATGGGGCGGTCGAGCTGGTAGCCGACCAGGACGCCGTCGCGGACGATGTCCCACGTCTGGGTCTGCACGCCCTCGTCGTCGTAGCCGGTGGTGGCCAGACCGTGCTCGACGGTGCGGTCGCCGGTGACGTTCATGATCCCCGAGCCGTACTGCAGCACGCCCAGCTTGTCGGTCGTCGCGAACGACGTGCCGGCGTAGTTGGCCTCGTAGCCCAGCGCCCGGTCGAGCTCGGTCGCGTGCCCGATCGACTCGTGGATGGTCAGCCACAGGTTGCTCGGGTGGATGACCAGGTCGTAGGTGCCGGCCTCGACGCTGGGCGCCTTGAGCTTCTCGGCGAGCAGCTCGGGCACCTCGTCGATCTCGGCGTCCCAGTCCCAGGCGCCCTGCCCTGCGGTGCCGGCGACGTACTCCCAGCCGCGGCCGACCGGCGGCGCGATGCTGGCCATCGAGTCGAACGTGTCGGCCCCGGCGCCCATCGCCTCGAAGCCCGGCTGCATCCGCACGCGCTGCTGGGTGGTGCGGGTGCCGGCCAGGTCGGCGTAGTACTTGTTCTCCTGCACCTGCTGGACGTAGGCGGTCGCGTGGTCGACCGCGGCGCCGGTGCGCAACCGCTCGGTCCAGTCGACGAGCACGGCGACCTTGTCGGCCGTCGGCACCTCGAGCGGGTTGACGTCGTAGGCGCTGACCCAGGTGACGTCGTCGTAGACCGGCTCGGCGGCGATCTCGACCGGGGTGCTCGTCATGCCGGCCGCGACCGTCGCGACGGTGACCGCGGTCTCGGCCACGCGGACCGCCTCGTCGGCGGTGAGCACGACGCCGGAGGCGAAGCCCCACGACCCGCGGTGGATCACCCGGACGGCGAAGCCGAGGTCCTCGGCATCGCTGGCGCCCTGCAGCGCGCCGTCGCGCACGCGGAGGTTCTGGTAGCGGACCCGTTCGAACCGGAAGTCGGCGTGGGTGACGCCGAGCTCGCGGGCACGGGTGAGGGCTGCGTCGCCGAGGGCCCGGTAGGGCAGGTCGGTGAAGGTCGGGTCGAGACCACTCATGCGTCGGAACCTATCCGCACCTGACTAGGGTCTGCGACATGGTTGCGGCGTCGGAGCACAGTGAGGGCCACCGTGGAGGACACGGGGGCCCGGCGTGGCTGGGGATCGGTGCCCAGCGCAGCGGGACGACGTGGTTGACCGACCTGCTGGTCCAGCACCCTCGGGTCGGCCTCGGCACCAACGGCAAGAAGGAGCAGCACCTGCTGCAGAAGGTCGGCGACGGTCGCCTGCCGGCCGCCGACTACCTCGACCTGTTCCCCGCCGACGGCATCCGTCGTGGCGACTGGACCCCCCAGTACCTCCGTCACGCCTCGACCCCGGCGATCGCGGCCCGGCTGCTGCCCGGCGTGCCCGTGCTGGTGGTGCTGCGCGATCCGGTCGAGCGGTTCCGCTCCGCGATGCGGCTGGCCGCGACCCGCGAGCAGTCCGGCAAGGCGTCGCCGTGGCCCTACCCGGTGCCGATCACGGTGCAGACCTGGACCGGGATGTACGCCGACCAGCTCGACATGTGGGCCGCCGCCGTGGGCCGCGAGCGGATGCACGTGATGGTCTTCGAGTCGGTGCGCCTGGACCCCCAGGCCACGCTCGACGGGCTCTGGGGTGTGATGGGCCTCGACCCGGTGCCGTTGACCGGCGTCGACCAGGCCTCGGGCTCGTCCTCCCGCGCCGACTGGGACTGGACGCCCGGCCTGCGCGAGTCGCTCGAGGTGCTCTACCGCCCTCAGCTCACGCGCCTCACCGACGACTGGGGCCTCGACGTCTCCTCCTGGTCCTCCGCACGCTGACCCGTCGTACACGTACGACGGGTCAGTGCGGGACGGACGGGTGACCCGTCGTCGATGTACGACGGGTCAGCGACGCAGGGACAGCGACGAGCCCTGGCGGGACTTGGTGACCACGAGCTGGGTGGGGATGCGGTCGCGCATCTCGGCGACGTGGCTGACCACCCCGACGACCCGGCCACCGTCGCGCAGGGAGTCGAGGGTGTCCATCACGTCGTCGAGGGTGTCGGCGTCGAGGGAGCCGAACCCCTCGTCGACGAAGAGCGTGTCGAGCGAGGCCCCGCCCGCCTCGTGGGCGATCACGTCGGCCAGGCCGAGGGCGAGGGCGAGCGACACCACGAAGGTCTCGCCGCCCGAGAGGGTGGCGGGGTCGCGGGACTCACCGGACCAGTCGTCGCGGACCAGCAGGCTGAGGCCGCCGCGGGTCTCGCCGGCGCCGCGCCGACCGGTGTGCTCGAGGGAGTAGCGCTGGTCGCTCATGCGTGCCAGCCGCTCGTTGGCCGCGGCGACGACCTGGCTGAGGCGGTAGGCGAGCACGAAGGCCGACAGCCGCATGCGCAGGAGGTTGTCGGTCGAACGGCCCTCAACGAAGGCGGCCAGCCGGGTCACGAGGTCGAGGTCGCGACGCAGGGGCGTCCACGCGGCCAGGGCGGTGTCGAGCTCGTCGAGGAGCCCGGAGAGCCGCGCGGCCCGACCGGCGTGGAGCGCCGCGTCGGCGGCCGCCCGGCGCGAGGCGGCGACCGCGGTCTCGTGAGCGAGGACCGCGCCCGCGAGGTCGGGCAGGGGGCCGTCGTCGTCGGGACCGGCCTCGCGCAGCACCTCGGCGAGCGCGGCGAGCCGCTGCTCGTGGTGGGTGACGGCGTCGGCTAGCCGCTGCAGGGCGGCCGGGTCGAGGACGGCAGCGACCGCCTCGTCGGCGTCGTCGAAACCCGCCTCGGCCGCGGCGTCGGTCAGGGCCTGGTGTGCCTGCGCGGCCGCCTCGAGGGCGTCGGCCGCGTCACGGCGGGCCCGAAGGGCGTCGTCGCACAGCTCGGTGGTGCGTCGGTGGGCCGCGGCGATCGTGTCGAGGTCGCCGAGGTCGTGGGCCCCGAGACCGGCGAGCTCGGCCCGCAGCGACGCGGTCTCGACCAGGGCGGCGGCGTGCTCGGCGTCGAGGCCCGCCGCGGTGCTGAGCAGGGTGGTCAGGCGGCTGTGGAGCTGGTCGACCTGGGCCTCGAGCGCGGTGAGCCGGGTCTCGAGGTCGGGGACCCGGCCCGCGGCCCGATGGGCGTCGGCCAGCGCGGCCTGGTGGCGGGTGAGGTGCTCGACCAGGACGTCGGCACCCAGGTCGCCGGCGCGGGCGGTGGCAGCGGCCAGGCTGTGCTCGAGGTCGCGGACCTGCTGGTCGAGGGCGTGCTCGACGATCTCGGCGTCACCGACCGCCTTGCGGGCCGACCTCTCGGTCGCCGCGTCGGGCGCACCCGGCGCGGGTCGCGCGAGCGAGGGGTGCTCGGCCGAGCCGCACACGGGGCAGCACCCGCCGACCGTGATCGCGCACGCGAGCTCGGCCGCCATGCCCTCGGCCCGGGCGAGCTGGACGGTGACCAGGGAGTCCTTGGCCGCGAGGGTGTGCTCGCGCGCCTGCAGCCAGCGCTCGCGGGCCGCGTCGCGCTGGCCGCGCAGGGTGCTGACCTGCTCGTGGGCGTCGAGCCGGCTGCGGGCGTCCTGGGCCAGGGCGGTGAGCTGCTCGACGGCGGAGGCGTCGTGGCGGGCGCCGAGCACCT
>CALRVO020000043.1:0-13467 GCA_943371595.1 Sphingomonas paucimobilis | reverse complement strand
GCCAAGGGCATGGGCGCGCGGGTGATCGGCGTCGTCAGCACCGAGGCCAAGAAGGCCACCGCGACCCAGGCGGGCGCCGACGAGGTCGTGCTGCTCGACGGCTTCAAGGACGCCGTCAAGGAGCTCACCGGTGGCGCTGGCGTCGACGTGGTCGCCGACATCGTGGGCGGCGACGCCTTCACCGACTCGCTGCGCTCGCTGGCGACCCAGGGACGCCTGCTGGTGCTGGGCTTCGCCTCCGGCGCGGGCATCCCCGAGGTCAAGGTCAACCGGCTGCTGCTCAACAACGTCGACGTGCGCGGGGTCGGGTGGGGCGCCTACGCCATGGTGCGCCCGGACTACATGCGAGAGCAGTGGTCTCGCCTGGTGCCGATGATCGAGGCCGGTCACGTCAAGCCTCCGGTGGGCAAGGTCTACGAGCTCGACGAGTTCGGCCAGGCCCTGGTCGACATGGACGAGCGCCGCACGTTGGGCAAGTCGGTGGTGCGTGTCCGCGACTGACCCTGTCGAGGTCGCGCACCGCCAGGCGGCGTACGCCGTGCGGCTCGAGTGGGGGCCGACCGGTGCGGCTGCGGTGGCCGACGGGTGTGACGTCGCGGTGGTCGTCGACGTGCTGTCGTTCACCACGACGGTGAGCATTGCTCTCGACCGTGGCATGACGGTGTTTCCCTACCGGTGGAGGGACTCTGGGGCCCAGGCCTACGCCGCCGAGCGCGACGCCGTGCTCGCGGTCGGCCGCCTCGAGGCTCGTCACGGTCAGGCCGGCGTCTCGCTGTCGCCGGCGTCGATGGCGGCGGTGGAGGGTGTCGAGCGGATCGTGCTGCCGTCGCCCAACGGCTCGACCATCGCGTCGGCCCTGTCAGGACTGGGATGTGAGGTGGTCGGCGCGTCGCTGCGCAACGCGGCCGCGGTAGCCAACTGGCTCGCGCCCCAGGTCGAGAGCGGTGCTCGCGTCGCGGTGGTGGCGGCGGGTGAGCGTTGGCCGGACGGCTCGCTGCGTCCTGCGGTCGAGGACCTGTGGGGAGCCGGAGCAGTGCTCTCGCACCTGAGTCGCTTTGTCGACATGTCGGCTTTGTCGCCGGAGGCGCGGTCGGCGGTGGAGACCCACGCCGCCGTGCAGCCGCGCCTGGCCGACGAGCTGATCGCCTGTGCCAGTGGGGCCGAGCTCGTCGACCGGGGCTTCGTGAGCGACGTGCGGATCGCTGCCGAGGCCGACGTCAGCCGCGTCGTACCCCTGCTGGACGGCGACGCCTTCCGAGACGCCGCCGTCCCGCGTCAGGACGGGCAGGGCGCGTAGAGCCGGCGCGTCGGGAAGGCCTGCGGCTGCTGGTAGCCGGCCGGGTCGGTGAAGGTGCAGCCGTAGGTCGGCGAGGCCACCGCGGCGGGGTCGAGCACGTCGTCCCCGGCGGGGCGCGCACGCCCTCGGCGGGACTCGACCCAGGTGGTCAGGTCGTCCCACGCGCGGCCGACCTCGGCGGGCGTGAACTCGCAGTGACCGGCGGCCCTGACGGCGCGCTGCACGAGGAGGTCGGAACGGTGGTGGCGGGCCACCTCGCGGGCGTAGACCTGCTCCATCGAGAACGGCACGAACAGGTCGCCGAGGCCGTGCAGCGTGAGCGTCGGCACCTGGGGGCGTCCCTCGATGCGGGGGATCTCGGTGAGGCTGTGCGTGCGACGCGAGCGCTGGTCGGTCGGGGCGAGTCGGCGTACGGAGGCGTTGACGTCGACCGGGGTGGCGGGGGAGTAGACGGTGTCGAGGTTCTGGGCCAGGCGCCCGGCGTTCTCGCGCAGCGGGCCACCGGTGTCGGGGGTGTAGAGCGTGAAGAGGAAGTCCTTCCAGACCGCGAACGCCTGGTCGGCCCCGGGGCGCTCCCCGCCGGTGAGGTCGGTCGTCAGGTCGCGCAGCTGCGCGCCCCGCTCGTTGGTCGTGTCGGGACCGCCGGGCCTGAGGCCGGCCAGCCCGAGGCGCTGCTGGATGACCGGGACGTCGTTGGTCAGGTAGTCGGCCGGCGGCGGGTAGGTCTCGCGGTCGGCGAGGTCCTGGGCCAGCAGGTTGTAGCTCAGGAAGTAGTCGAAGAGCTCCTGGTCACCGAGCACCCCACACATCGGCAGCGCGCCGTCGTAGGTCGACGGGTACTGCTCCAGCGACCGGCCGATGACGTGGCCACCCATCGAGACGCCCGCGAGGTAGGTGCGGCTCGGCCGGCGACCGAGCAGGTCGGTCGCCTCGTCGACCAGCCCACGCGTCGTGGTGACGCCGGTGCCGACGTTGTAGTCGTTGGTGGCATAGCTCGACGCCGCCCAGGCGTAGCCCTGGCTCAGGAACCGCTGGCGCAGCCCGAAGCCGGGGGTGTCGACGGTGAGCACCTTCCCGGTGCCGCGGTAGCCGTGGGCCCACATCACCAGCTCGCCGTTCCAGCGCGGCGGCACCTCGACGTCGTACGCCGCGTGGTCGCGGACGCCCTGGAAGACGCGGGTGGTGCCGCCGCCGACCGTGAGGGGCGCCAGCGGTGGGTTGCTGATCGTGTAGCCCGGCAGCGGCTGGTCGTCGGGGGTCCCGTGGGCTCGCGCACTGGTGTCGGTGCTGCTGCTGTCGGCGCCACGGTCGACGGCGGCCTGGGCCCCTCCCGGGGTCATCACGAGGGACGTGACGAGGGCGGCGCTGCCGAGCAGCACGGCGATCGGGCGGTGGTGGTGGACGGTCTTCACGTGTGCTCCCGAGAGGTGGAGGTGTGGTGCCCGTCACACCTTAGACCTGGTGTGTCAGAACTTGCCCAGCGCGATCTCCGAGACCAGCAGGACGACGGGCAGCAGGCCCAGCGCGGTCGCGAGCACGACCGCCCACGACCGGTCGTGGTGACGGACGGTCGCGACGAGGCCCGAGACGAGGGCGGCGACCGCGCAGCCCCAGATGCCCGCGCCCCACACGAGCTGGGGCCAGCTGTCGGTGTAGCTGTCGGCCGGCTCGACCAGGTCGAGCGCGAAGCCGAGCACGAGCAGGAGGATGCCCGAGACGCTGAGGGCCGCGAGCAGCACCGCGCGTCGGCCGGCGCGCGAGGTGGGCCGCCACCCGGCGTGGTGGTGAGGGTGCGGGTGCGTGGTCATGCGTCGGGCGCGCCCGAGGCGGCCCGGCCCGGGGGAGACCACCGCCAGGCCGTGCCGGCGATGAGCAGGAGCAGCACCACCTCCACCGCGCTGCCGATGACGTAGTAGGCCCAGGACTCGCCGACGGCACTGCCGACGACTGTCACGGCGTACAGCAGGCTGACGGTGACGTTGGCGAGGCGGTTGACCCGCTGGGGCAGGAGCAGCGACAGCACCACCATCGCGATCGGCACCAGCACGTAGACCAGCGTGTAGACCAGGAAGAGCTGGTCCACCACGAAGCCCGTGGACGCGACCTCGCCGTCGAGGGCCGCCTCGAGCACGTCGGCGCGCAGGAAGGTGAAGATGTCGACGTAGGCGAACACGAACATCATCGCGATCCACAGCGCCGAGAGGACCAGCCTCACGTCGACCGGGCCGTCGACGTGCTGGCGCTCGGCGCGGCCGGGGTGGGCGTGGCGGGTGGGGCGGGTGGTCGGTGCTGGCTGGCTCATGGGGATCGACTCCTGGGCTGGGCGGTGTGGTGCAGGTCAGGTGGGACCGCGAGCGGTGGTCGTGCGGAGTGCGGCGGTGTTGGTCCCGTGGCGCGGGGGAGTCGCCGCTCGAACGCTGAACCCCTTGACGACCAACCAGAGCGCCAGCGCGATCTCCTGCAGCCCCAGGGGCGCCTCGAGCGCGACCTGGGGAGTCGAGAGGGGCTCGAGCCCGTAGAGCACGAGCAGACCTGCGGTCAGGTAGGCCGCTGCCCCCACGAGGCCCCAGAGCGGGTCATCCGCCGTGCCGTGGTCCTCGGACACGCTCACCAGCGCCATCAGGCCGGCGCCGGTGACCAGGTAGACCACGGCCTCGAGGCTCCGCGCCACGACGTACCCGGTGGCGAGTCGCTCCGTACGTCGTCGCAGCACCGGGTGGATGACGACGGCGAGCGCCACCAACGCCACGCCGATCACGAGCTGGAGCAGGACCCCGGTGGCCAGCCGGTCCGGGTGCGCTGACACCTCACCGAGGTAGTCGTCGTTCCCGACGACCGACTCCTGGAGGGGCAGGCCGACCAGACCGGCGGCCGTGCCCACGAGGAACAGGACGCCGACGACGCGTGCGGTGGCGCGGTCGGTCACGCCTCGACCCTCGCCCTGCTCCTTGCGCTGCGCCCAGAGGACTTCCTCCCTGCGCTCGACGGCATCGGTCCCGCGCGGCGGCGCCCCGCCCGCGACCTCGCTCGCCCAGGACTGTCGGTGGTCGCCCCTAGCGTCGAACACATGAGCGAACCCGACGTGGACCAGGTGGCGGCGCTGACCGCGCGCCTGTCCGCGTCGCTGCTCGACCTCGACGACCGTGGCCGCGTCGAGCTGATCGACGCGCTCGAACGCCTCAAGAACGCCGCCGCCGCGGCCCAGGGCCGAGCCGCCGCCGACCTCGACGCGTCGGTGCGCGAGGCCGACGCCGAGCGCGGGGTCGCCGCCGCCCGGCGCGGCCGCGGGGTGGCCGCCCAGGTCGCCCTCGCGCGGCACGAGTCGGTGCACCTCGGCGCCCAGCACCTCGGTCTCGCCAAGATCCTGCGCGACGAGATGCCCCACACCGAGGCCGCGTTCCGCACCGGCCACGTCTCCGAGTGGCGGGCCACCCTGCTCGTCCGCGAGACCGCCTGCCTGTCGCTCGCGCACCGGCAGGCGATCGACCTGCTCCTCGCCGGCGACCCCGACGCCCTCGCCGCGATGGGCGACGGCGAGCTGGTCGCCGAGGCCAAGAAGCTCGCCTACCGTCTCGACCCCGAGTCCTTCGTCGAGCGCCGAGCCCGGGCCGAGGCCGACCGCCGCGTGACGGTGCGTCCCGCGCCCGACGTGATGACGCACGTCTCCGCCCTGCTGCCGGTCAAGGACGGCGTCTGCGTCTACGCCGTGCTGCGCGCCGCGGCCGACGCCGCGATCGCCGCCGGCGACGGCCGCACCCGCGGTCAGCTGATGGCCGACCTGCTCGTCGCCCGCATCACCGGCCGTACCGACCCCGCCGAGGCAGACTCCTCCGATGATGCGGGCGGGGTGAGCGTCACGGTCGACCTCGTGGTGCCCGACAGCGTGCTCACCGGGCAGAGCGACGAGGCGGCCTACGTCGCCGGCTACGGCCCCGTCCCCGCCGACCTGGCCCGGGAGCTCGCCGAGCACGCCGACTGGCTGCGCCGCCTCTACGCCGAGCCGGCCACCGGCACCCTCGTCGCGATGGACTCCGTGGCCCGCCTCTTCCCCGAAGGCCTCAAGCGGTTCCTGCGCCTGCGCGACCGCACCTGCCGCTTCCCCTGGTGCGACGCGCCCGTCCGCCACGCCGACCACGCCCACGACGCCGCGCTCGGGGGCGCCACCAGCGCCGACAACGGCCAGGGGCTCTGCCAGGCTCACAACCACGCCAAGCAGGCCCACGGCTGGACCGCCCGCCCCCGCCCCGGCCCCCGCCATTACGTAGAGATCACCACTCCCACCGGCCACACCTACGACTCGTGCGCGCCGCCGGTTCGCGAGCCTCGGTACGTCGAGACGCGGGCTGGGGTGTGGACGCTCGCTGTTTGAGGTGGGGTTCGATCTCCCGGCGCAGCCGGGTGGAGTGTGTCGACCCGCCGCGAACGCCGCCCCGATCGAAACGGGCCGAAGATGGCGGGCGGTCGCGGTCGAGTGCCCCAACGCAGTAATCCCGTCAAGGGCGTGCGCGGCCCAGATGAGCTGACAGTCCTCGTCGTGCAGCGTTGCTCTCAGCCCACGGACCGCGAGGGACGCAACCGTGGCGCTCGCACCCTGCCCTCGAACTGGGCAGGATGATGCTTGTGAACGCGATCGTTGCTGCCAATGTCCAAGTGCCGTCCTCTGGCACAGCGGCGATCATTGCCGATTTCGCGGAACACGCGCTTCGTGTCGCGTACATCGCGAGGCGAGATGTCGTTCGCCTCCCGGAGGCAGAATGGGGCGTACCAGGGATCTACGTGTTGATCCTGGACGACGGGACCCACGGTGTCTACGTCGGCAAGTCCAACGATCTTCGGTCGAGAGTCATGCAGCACAAGCTGAACAACTCGCACGTGCCTGGGTGGGTACGCGCTGTGCTCGTAAAGCGCGACACGAGCAACGGGTTCACCTCGGCGGACGTCGGCTACCTAGAGGGACGGCTCTCGGCCGAACTCGACGCGATCTCGGGGATCACGGTCCTCAAGGGGAAGACCGACGGCGATGGAACGCTGCCTTCGCATATGCAGATGTCGCTGGACGCGTTGCTGTCATCGATCCTGGCAGCAGTTCGTCTTGGTGGAGTCGACACCTACCGGGATGACGGAGATGAGCCGGAAACTGTCGGAGGCACACGTACGCAGATTCCAGGGACGGTCGCGGACCTCCTCTCGGAGGGGCTGCTACATGCGGGCGCCGAACTGCATTGCGCACGTGCGGGCAAGACCGGCGTCGGCATAGTCGCACCGGATGGGCAGATACTCGTTGGTGGTGTCGGATACAAGGCGCCGTCTCTGGCGGCTGGTGTCTCCCTCGGCGCGACTACGTCAGCGGGCTACGGCGGTTGGGAAATGTGGCACGTGGGATCTCAAGCCGGGCCAAGCTTGGCCCAACTGCGCGCGCAGCTGCCGCAGCAAGTCGACGGCTGAAACCGCGGCGTACGCGATGCCGGCGTGTTCATCCCGAGCGACGCGCTGCTGCAGGAAGACCCCTTCAGAGATTCCGTTCCACGGCTGATTCAATCCCCGCGTCCGAGCGACCGATCGAGCCGATTCACGCTGTGCTAGCGAGCGCCTCCTTGTACGCGTGGGCTACGCCGAAGCAGAAGGCCAGAAGCGCGTCCACGCGGTCCGTGGAGAGCCAGCCTGGCTGGGTTCGAGCCTGCTTCTCAGTTCCATTGAAGTTGAAGAGCGAGTCGGCGCTCACGCGAAACTCCGGAGTTGTCAGCGCCGAGATTTCGATGCCGCTGTTGACGCCGGCGTAAGAGCTAAACGGCACGAGTACACGACCATCGTTGAAGATGGCGATGACGGTTCGTATGCCGCTGGTCGCCGGGCCCGCAGCTTCGAGCACCACATGATTGGACTCGATACGCCGCTTGTAGCCGGCGTTTAGCCACTCCGTCACCACCGACTCTGCAGCCGCGCGCGCGTCAAATACGGAGAACTGACCGTAGAACTCATCCAACGAGCCAGGCTTCTCGGCCAACTTTGCCTGCTCTACTTTGGCGGTGAACGCGTTTGGCTCGATCACTGCCGTGAACAGCGGCGCCCACGCGCTGTCGCCGATCCGGACCGCCTTTGCCTCCACGAGCCAGACGGAGATTCCGCGTTCGCGGTCGAGTTCGGCCATGTCGTTCAGGTACTGAGCAACCGCTTTGAACTCATCTCTGTGTTCCTCTGCCACAACCACTAGGCCCCTAGCGTGTCGAGCCACTGCGTACGCCAGCCCCCGTGTCAGGTGGTCGTGATCTGCCTTGCCGTACTGATTCTCGATCACGAACTCGGACCCGTCCTCGCCCTGCGCAACGATGTCGATGCGACGGCCACCGGTCGTGAGCACCTCGGACTTGCCGACTGCAGCGAGGTCGATCCCTAGTGCGTCGCCGAGGTTGTCCAATTGGTCGGCCAAGAGCGGGGTGAAGTCGGTCGCTTCGCCCTTCCATGCTTCGCTGAGCTTGCCGAACATCAACTTCGCCATCGTCATGATGCAGGTCTACCAGGGTGGTCGGTCGACAACTGGATGTCAGCCGCCACCGCACCATGCGCGGGCCTAATCTCGCGTCAGGGACGGCGTTGTGAAACGCGGTCGTCGGGTCGGACAGTCGCGTTGAGACTCCGCAACCGATTCAGGCCCACACGCGCCTGCCCGTTGCTACCGAAGTTGCCGGCGGCTTCAAGCGCAATCACGAGTGGTCCATTGAAGATCACCTCGTGCCTGACTCCAGTCTGCCGCGAGAGTTGCAGCACGATGAGAGCGGCCGCGGCGCTATGTGAGGTCTTACGTATTGCGACCCCGCTCGAGCCGTAGGTCGCCTTGATCTCAATCTGGCGTCCGTCACTGGCAATCGCGTCGTAGCCAGCCGTCGATGCCGGAACGAGCCGGACATCAAACAGCGCCTCCGCGGCGGCCTCGCCGATGGAACCGACGAGGTGACCGTCTAGCGGAACTTTCCGCCGCAAAGGCGCGCCTGCGGAGCTGCGCCCAGTAGTGGTCAAGCTTTACGCAGCCCCTGGAGACGCGCTGCCAGATCATCCGGCACCGGAGCCTTGCTCCCGGTTGCGTAGTCGAAGGTGACGATCAGCGATTCGCCGTCTGCGGCGACCGCGCCGTGTTGGTGGCTCACGGCCCGGTACCGCATGACGAACCGGTCGACCCCGACCTCACCGATCTGCGCGCCCACGGTCACGGTGTCGGGGTTAGTCAGCGGGATCCGGAACCGGCAGCTTGCCGAGTGCAGGATCGGTCCGACGCCTCGCGACTGCTCGATCGAGCCCAGGCCGAGCTCCCCGAAGCACTTGATCCGAGCGGTCTCGAAGTAGCGGAAGTAGACGGTGTTGTTCACGTGCCCCATGGCATCCATGTCGCCCCATGCGACGGGAATCTCCACCGTCACCGGGAAGTCGGCGAGCAGTGCGCCGATCTGGTCTTCGTCAGTCACCGGCTCAGGCTAGCGATGCTGATGACCACTCGTCGTCGGCTCCGACGCCTCTGCTGAGACCGTTCGCCGACCGCGACTCCTCGGGGATGCCGCTCGAGTCAAGGCGCCATGGAAACGGGGGCCTTTCCGCCGCAGTTGTCCGCGCGCGCACCGCCTCGTGCCGTGCTCAGCGCGGCACGGGGGTGTCGGTGATGGTGGTGCCGGGGTCGAGCGGCTCGGTCAGCGCGGTCGGAGGAGACGGCGCCTCCTCGCGAACACCAGCGCGTGCATCGGCGAGCACGTCGGGCGGGACGTGCTCCTCGAGGTAGCGCCGTCCGGCGCGGGTCGCCGGGTGCATGGCAGCCGCCGCGGCGCCGACGATGGCGGCGATGGTGAGCCAGCCGAAGGCGCCCCACTCCATCGCGAGGAAGCCGTAGACCGCGGGCGCCCAGAACCGACCGAGCGTGTTGCCGAGCTCGGAGACGCCCTGGTAGTCCCCGCGCCGACGGGGATCCATCAGCTCGGCCTCGAAGGTCCACCCCGAGGCGGAGAGGTAGAGCTCGGCCCACGTCAGGACGATGTGGCCGACGAAGAACAGCACGACCGTGACCCAGCCGACGGTCTCGTGGGTGGCGAGCGTGACGACGCAGGTGAGGGCGAAGAACACCGCGGAGAGCCGTACGGCGCGCAGGGCGGTGTCGATGTCGTGGATGCCGCGTGAGGTCAGCCGGGGCAGCACGATGCACATCACGGTGTTGGTCGCGAAGAGCAGCGCCACCAGCTCGTGGGGAGCGTCGGTCTCGATGACCAGCCACAGGGGGATCACGGTGTGGAGCAGCACCTGGTTGGACCACAGCACCCCGGTCAGGAAGGTCACGGCGAACCAGCTGCGGTTGCGGATGGCCGGCGGCCCCTCCGGCTGCCGGCGGGGTTCGGTCGAACGGACGTCGTGGGAGGCGTCCGGCAGCCGGAGGATCGCCACCGCGTTGACCACGAAGAGCACCGCGGTGAGGACGGGGGCCCAGCGCAGCACGTCGGCGCCGAAGGCGATGGCGCCGCCGCCCAGGAACGCCCCGACACTGAACCCGACGTTGAGCGCTGAGTACATGTAGGCCCGGGACTCGACGCGCTCGCCGGGCGGCAGCACGTCGAGGACGTACGCCCCGTGAGCCGCACCGCCGAGGCCGCCCGCCACCTCCATCAGCACCGCGAGCGCGATGAACTGCGGGAAGCTGTCGATGAACGGCCAGGCCAGGAACAACGTCCCCTGCAGGACCGCGCTCAGCGACCACATCCGCTTGGGGCCGAACCGGTCGACGAGCTTCCCGGCCGGTACGGCGACGAGGAAGCTGGCGGCTGCCGCCACCGTAAGCCCGATGCCGACCTGTCCCAGCGACAGTCCCAGGATGACGCCGAAGTAGACGGCCGACCCTGCCAGGAAGGCGCCCTCACCCGTGGCGAAGAGCAGCGACTGGACCGACAGCCGCCCGGCCAGGGAGGACGGGGGCGTGACGTAGTTGCGGAGCGCGGTGAGCATCGTGGCTGATTCTCCCCCGCGGCGCCCCTGGCCGCCGCTCGAAATTTCGACAGCCGGCGACCGAGTGCTGCCGACGTACGAGACGCCGTCACCAGGGCATCGGGCCCACCTCGTCGCGGAAGGTGCCGCTCGGGCCGCCGTGGGGGAGGGTGGCGAGCTCGAGGAAGACCGCGGCGCCCTGCTCGGGGGTGCGGTGACCCCGGTGGCCGTTGAGGTCGGTCGCGACGAAGCCGGGGCACCCGGCGTTGACGAGGATGTCGGTGCCGGCGAGCTCCTTGGCGTACTGGATCGTGATGGCGTTGAGGTAGGTCTTGCTCGGGGAGTACGCCCCCGAGATCGGTCCGACGGACTCGGCCTGGGCCGTCTGCTGGGTCAACGAGCCGACGCCGCTCGAGACGTTGACGATGCGGGGCTCGGGGGAGCGGCGCAGCAGGGGCAGCAGCGCGTTGGTGACGCGGATGACGCCGATGACGTTGGTCTCGACGACCTCGCGGACCTGGTCGGGGCTGACGACGGTCGGCTCCTGCGGCATGCCGCCGGTGATGGCGGCGTTGTTGACGAGCACGTCGAGGCGGCCCTCCTGCGCGAGCTGGTCCGCGGCGGCCGCGGCGCTGGCGTCGTCGGTGACGTCGAGCGGCACGCCGAAGACGTCGTGCCCGTCGGCGAGGAGCTTGGCCACGGCGTCGTCGCGACGACCGGTGTCGCGGGCACCCACGCCGACCCGGAAGCCGAGGCGGGCCAAGCCGGCGGCGATCTCGTAGCCGATGCCCTTGTTGGCGCCGGTGACCAGCGCGATCTTCTTCTGCGAAGCGGTTTCTGTCATGCCTCGAGTCTGTGGTCGCGCTGCCCCGCGGTTCCAAGACCGATCGGGTCGGGGTCGATACCGCAGCGGTATGACGCCAGGTCAACCGACGTAGGGTCGGCGGGGTGGAGACCCGCGAGCTGCGCTACTTCGTCGCCGTCGCCGAGGAGTCGCACATAGGCCGCGCGGCCGAGCGGCTCGGGATGGCCCAGCCGCCGCTGTCGCGCGCGATCGCCCAGCTCGAGCGGCGCCTCGGCGCCGCCCTCTTCCTCCGCACGCCGCGGGGCGTGACGCTCACGAGCGCCGGCGAGACCCTGCTGCGCGAGGGGCGGGCCGCGCTGGCCGCGGTCGAGGCGGCCGAGCGACGTACCCGTCGCAGCGCCGGCACGGTCGGCCGGGCGCCGGTGGTGCTCACCGCCAAGGCCGGCGCCTCCAGCGAGCTGATGGTCAAGCTGCTCGACGCCTTCGCCGCCACGCCCGACGCGGTCGAGGTCGAGGTGGTGCTGAGCGCCCCGGGGCACCAGGCGCTGATGCTGCGCGACGGGCGCGCCGACGTGGCGATCCTGCACCGGCCGTTCGACGACACGAGCGGGTTCGACGTCGTGGAGCTGCTGGTCGAGGGACAGGTGCTGGTCCTGCCCGCTGGTCACCCCGAGAGCGGCCGGACCTCGATCACCGTCGCGGAGGCCTCCTCGATCCCCGACCTGCCGCTGCCGCGCTGGCCCCACCTCGACGGCACCTACCCCAACGGTCCGGGCCCGGAGCTGCGCGACCTGACCCAGGTGCTGCAGCTGGTGCAGCTCGGCCGGGCGGCGATCGTGCTGCCGGACTCGGCGCGGGTCAACCTGCGCGACGGGCTGGCCGTCGTACCCGTCTCCGACGCCCCGCGGGTCACGACCGTCGTCGCGTGGCCGCCCCACAGCACCTCGGCCGCGGTGGCCGGCCTGGTGCGCACCGCCGAGGAGCTCTAGGAGGCCTACGAGCTCGCGGCGATCCAGTCGACGGCAGCCGCGCCCCAGCCCCGTCCCAGCGGGTCGCGGGACGCCGTGACCCGACCGCCATCGTCGACGGTGAGCGAGAGCAACGTGGCCGACTGGTCCGAGCCGGAGCCGTCGGGTGCTGCGACCCGGACCTCGAACGTGGACCCCGGTGGGGCTGCGGCGACCGGAGCGAGCCGGGAGCGCAGCAGCCCCCAGAGGTCGGGGCGCGCGCGCCTGGTGATCGCGCCGACGTCGGAGGGGTCGCCGACGTCGACCGCCAGGAGGAGGTCCTTGCGGCCGTCGGGGAGCACGCGGACCGAGGTGCGGACGATGCGGTCGTCGCTGCCGATCCACTTCGCGTCGGTGTAGGTGCGGTTGGCACGGTCGACGCCCCCGCCGGGTGCCGTGATGGTGCCCACCGGCGTGACGACCGAACCGCCGTCGACCTGACCGGTGACCGAGATCGTGGGCGGGCGCTCGGAGGGCGCGGACGCCACCGCGAAGAAGGCCTCCCGCACGGTCTCCTGGGCGTCGGCGGGGGACTTCCCGGTGACGTCGACGACCGCGGTGAGATCACCGGACCCGGGCTCGACCGTGGCGACGACCGCGTCGCTGAACCGGACGGCCGTCACGAGCTCCGCGGCGACCTGGTCGGCGCTGTCGGCGATGCGCGCTGCCGCGTCGGCGGAGCGGCCGTCGACCATCGAGCCGGTCGGTCCCTTCGGACCGACGTAGAGCGCCGCGCTGGACGGACTCAGGTCGCCCATCGCGCGGAGCACGTCGGCGACCTCCTGGGCACTGGCGTCCCGGTCGAGCTCCACGACCACGGCCGGCCCGCCCCCGTCGGCGCCGCCCGCGGGGCTCACCCGGGCGACCTGTACGCCAGGCAAGTCGGCGAGCCGGCGCTCCGGGCCCTGCGAGGCTGGGACCGGGTCGTCCTGGCAGGCGGCGAGCAGGGCGACCGGGGCGCTCACCGCGACGACCAGCGCCACCAGGGCAGCACGTCGGCGGGGACCCTTCGCACGAGGAGTCATGGCCGGGCCCTACCCCGTGCCACCGGCCGTGACACGCTCGAGGAAGCGCAGGCCCCCCGCGCCGACGCTGCCAGACTGGCGTGCATGAGCATGATCGCGCGCACGTTCGAGGCTGCCGCGAGGGCGGTCGGCGACACCGTCGCCCGGGTCCCGGACGACGCCTGGGACGGGCCGGGGTTCGGTGAGTGGAGCCTGCGCGACCTCGTCGGGCACACCAGCCGCTCCCTGGTCACCGTCGTCGACTACCTCGCACGGCCGGTCGCCACCGAGGTCGTGCCCTCCGCCGCGGCCTACTACGGCGCCGTCGCGGCCGGCTCGTTCGACGCAGCGGCGGTCACCGAGCGCGGACGGCAGGCGGGGCGCGACCTGGGTGACGATCCA
>CALRVO020000042.1:0-13492 GCA_943371595.1 Sphingomonas paucimobilis | reverse complement strand
GGTGCTGCCGACGGCCTGGCCCCGCCTGGAGGTCAGGTTCCGGGCCCTCGGGCACGACGTGCGGGTGGCGGTCGACGACGACCGGGTGACGGTGCAGGCCTCGGGCCGGCTCGACGTGCACGTGCACGCCCGCCCCCGCAGCGGCGTCCGCAGCGGCGACACCGTCCGGCTCGTCGGGGCAGGTGCCCCGTGAGCAGCGCCAGCCCGGTGAGCAGTGCCGCGGGCAGCGTCGTGGGCAGCGTCGTGACGGTCCTCGAGGACGACGACGGCCGACCGCTCCTCGACGTCGCGGCCGCGCTGGCCACCCTGCTCGGGTGCGGCTCGCGGCAGGTGCGGGTGCCCCCGGGCGAGCCGGCGCAGCAGGCCGACGCGGTCGCGGCCCTGCTGGGTGAGGACGACGTCGCCGTGGTGAGCGCCGACGGGCCGACGTCGGTGTGCTGGGAGCTCATGCGCCGGGCCCCCGCGGCCCTGGTGGTGCTGCCTCCCGACCCGCGCGTGCCGCGCCACGTCACCGAGGTGCTGCTCCCGCTCGACGGCGCCCCCGACACCGCCGCGGCGGTGGCGCCGATGGCCCAGCGCCTCGTCGACGCCGGAGCGCACCTGCGGGCGATGCACGTCTTCGACGCCGGCACCGCACCCGCCTTCTGGGACCAGGCCGCGCACTCCCACGAGCACTGGACCGAGGAGTTCCTGCTGCGCAACCTGCCCGCCGCGGTCGAGCTCGACCTGCGCCGCGGACGCACCTGCGACGAGGTCGTCGCCGAGGCCGAGCGGGCCGGTGCCGACCTGGTGATGATCGGCTGGGCGCAGGACCTGGGTGAGGGTCGCGCCCGGACCGTGCGCCGGGCCCTCGACTCGGGACACGTGCCGGTCCTGCTGCTCCCCGTCCCCCACCGGTCCGACCCGGGACCTTCGTCCGCGGTCGTGGGACCTTCCACCCTCGACCCCGTCGGCGACGACCGGACAGGCTGAGGCATGACCCAGCACACCGTCAGCCTCGACCTCGAGTCCGCCCTCGCGACCCCGCACCGCTGCGCCGCCTGCGGATCGACCGGGCTGGCCACCACGACCCCGGGTGACGGTGGCGTGCTCTTCTCGTGCCTGCGGTGCCACCGCTCCTGGCGCTTCGAGCTCGGCGACCTGGTCCTGGTCGCGGGCGGTCACGACACCCGTGGCTGAGTCGTGAGGATCGGCCTGGTCGCGCCACCCTGGATCGCCGTCCCCCCGCCGTCGTACGGCGGCACCGAGTCGGTCATCGACAACCTGGCCCGGGGGCTCGTCGACCGCGGTCACGAGGTCGTCCTGTTCACCGTCGGGACCTCGACGGTCCCGGTGCAGCGAGACTTCCTCTACGCCGAGCCGGTCGAGCCGATGGGCCTGTCGGTCCCGGAGGCCGCGCACACGCTGGCCGCCCACGACGCGCTGCGTGACGTCGACGTGATCCACGACCACACGGTCCTCGGTCCCCTCCTGTCGCGACCACCGGTCGACGCGGGTCGCGGCCGCGCGGCCCCGCCGGTGGTCACGACGGTGCACGGCCGGTTCACCAGCGACACCAGGCGGCTCTACCGCGCGATCGCCCGGCAGACGGCGGTCGTCACGATCTCGGCCGACCAGGCCCGCCGGGCCGGAGGTGACGTACCGGTCTCGGCGGTCATCCACCACGGCATCGACACCGACACCTACCGGCCGGGTCCCGGGGGCGGCGACCACCTCGTCTTCGTCGGACGGATGTCGCCGGAGAAGGGCGTCGACCGGGCGGTGCGCATCGCGCGGGCCGCCGGGCGACCGCTGCGGATCTTCTCCAAGGTGCCCGACCAGGACGAGGCCGACTACTACGAGACGCGCGTGCGGCCCCTGCTCGGCGCCGACGAGCAGCCGCTCTTCGGGGCCGGGCTCGAGGAGCGGATCGCCGTCCTCGGGACCGCCGCCGGCCTGCTCAACCCGATCGCCTGGCCCGAGCCGTTCGGCCTGGTGATGGCCGAGTCCCTCGCCGTGGGGACCCCCGTGATCACCTGGTCGCTCGGGGCCGCGCCCGAGATCATCACCCACGGGCGCACGGGCTTCCTGTGCGACAGCGAGGAGTCGGCGGTCGCGGCGGTCGCCCGGCTCGCCGAGATCGACCGCGCCGGGTGCCGGGCCGAGGCCGAGCGACGCTTCTCGCGGGTGCGGATGGCCGCCGACCACGAACGGCTCTACGCGTCGCTGGTCGGGCCGGCAGCGGGCCGCACGTGCCCGACGAAGCCGCTGGGCGGGCACGCCGCCGCACGTCTGGTCGTCTAGGACCGTGAGCGACCCGTGGCTCTTCGACGGGGCCCCCGCGCCGGTCGGCACCGGGCAGGTGGTCCTGCTGGAGGGCACGACGTTCTGCATCGGCGACAGCGCGGGCGACCTCGGGGCCCAGGGACCGCAGGGCCTCTTCGTGCGCGACACCCGCGTCGTACGCCGCTGGCGTCTCACCCTGGCGGAGCACCGGCTCGACGCCGTACGGGTGCACCAGGACTCGCCGCACTCCGCGACCCACCTGCTGCTCGCCCCCGGCACCGGCAGCACGCCGGGTCACCAGCTCGTGGTCACCCGCCGGCGCCTGGTCGGCGACGGGATGCGCGAGGACATCACGATCCGCTCCACCGGGCCCGAGACCGTCCGGCTGGAGATGACGCTGCGCGTCGAGAGCGACTTCGCCGACCTCTTCGAGGTCAAGGAGGGCCGGGCCGACCACGAGGTCCAGGAGGGCGTGGTGACCACCGCCATGCCCCACGGCGTCGAGCTGTCGCTGCGCCGGGACGCGACGACGTTCGCGGTGCTGGTCGACGCCGACGCCGGGGCCGTCGGCGACGCCCGCGGCCTGCGCTGGAGCGTCGAGCTCGCCGGCCACGGCACCTGGACGACCACGGTCCAGGTCGCGGCCCGGCTGCGCGGTCAGCTGATCGAGCCGCACCACGCACCCCACACCCCCGCGGAGCACGCGGCGCCGGCGCGACGACGCCGTCAGTTCCGCGATGCGGCGCCGGTCGTCGCGACCGCCGACCGCACCCTGGCCGACGTGCTCGCCCGCAGCATCGACGACCTGGCCACCCTGCGCATCTTCGACCCCGACCGCACCGACCTGCCCGTCGTGGCCGCCGGGGCGCCGTGGTTCATGGCGCTCTTCGGACGCGACTCGCTGCTCACGGCCATGATGCTGCTGCCGGTCGACACCACCCTCGCCCTCGGCACGCTGACCACCCTGGGCAGCCACCAGGGCGAGCACGTCGACGCGGCGACCGAGGAGGAGCCCGGTCGCATCCTGCACGAGCTGCGCTTCGGCCCGGCCGGCACGCTGGCCCTGGGCGGCAAGGGCGCCTACTACGGCAGCGCCGACGCCACCCCCCTGTTCGTGATGGCCCTCGGCGAGCTGCACCGGTGGCACCCGCGGGCCGTGACGCCCGCCCTGGTGGCCCACGCCGACCGGGCGCTGGCGTGGGTGGAGACCCACGGGGACCGCGACGGCGACGGCTTCGTCGAGTACGCCCGGGCGACCGGGCGCGGCCTGGTCAACCAGGGCTGGAAGGACTCCTGGGACGGCATCACCTTCGCCGACGGTTCCCTGCCGGAGGCACCGATCGCCCTGGCCGAGGTGCAGGGCTACGTCTACGCCGCCTATCTCGCGCGGGCCCGCATCGCGGACGCCGCCGACGACCCGGCGCGGGCGGCGTACTGCCGCGAGCGGGCCGTGCGGCTCAAGGAGGCCTTCAACGACGCCTTCTGGCTGCCCAACCGGGGCTGGTACGCCGTGGGGCTCGACCGCCACAAGCGGCCGATCGACTCGCTGACCTCCAACGCCGGGCACTGCCTGTGGACCGGTATCGCCGACGACGACAAGGCGGCCCGCGTGGCCGCGCACCTGGTGTCACCGGAGATGTTCAGCGGGTGGGGCGTCCGCACCCTGGCCACCACGATGGGCGCCTACGACCCGCTGAGCTACCACAACGGGTCGGTCTGGCCCCACGACACGGCCCTGTGCGTCGCAGGGCTCGCGGCCTACGGCCACACCGAGGAGGCCACCACGATCGCCCTCGGGCTGCTCGACGCCGCGGCGCTGCTCGACCACCGCCTGCCCGAGCTGCTCGGCGGGTTCACGCCCGACGAGGTGCCGGTGCCCGTGCCCTACCCGGCGGCCTGCGCGCCGCAGGCGTGGGCCTCCGCGGCGCCGGTCGAGCTGCTGCGCTCGCTGATCGGGCTGCGTCCCACGCCGGACGGACCGACGTGCGACCCGATGCTGCCCGCACGTTTCCTGCCGCTGGCGCTGCGCGACCTCGGGTGCGGTGACGGGCGCTTCGACGTCACGGTCGACCACACCGGGTGGTCCGTGCGCGCCGTCGGCGCCCGCGACTGACCGGGCTCTCACGTGCTCAGCGCGTGGAGCTCCTCCCAGGAGGCGGCGATCGCCCCGGCCAGCGCGTCGAGGTCGTGGCCCGCCGCCGTGTCGCCGGTGACCCCGAAGGCCATCGTGTCGCCATAGCTGAGCACCGCCACCCCGACCCGCACCCGGTCGGCGAGCGGCACGTAGGGCAGCAGGTCGACGACCGGGCGACCCAGGCAGGTCAACGGACGCCGGGGACCGGGCACGTTGGTGGCCACCGTCGCGATCTGGCGCTGCGGCAGCCGCAGGCCCCACCGCTCGGCCCGGGAGAGCGCCGCGAACGGCACGGCGCGCGCCAGGTCCTGCAGGAGCACCCCGACCTCCGGCTCGCGGCTGGCCCGCAGGGCCGTCACCCGGGCGTGGACCTGCGCGAGCCGCTCGAGGGGGTCGTCGACCTCGACCGGCAGGTCGGGCAGCAGCAGGGTCACCAGGTTGTCGGGCGGGGCGTCGGCCGTGGCGGCGTGCGACGACACCGGCACCAGCGTGCGCAGCGCGTGCTCGTCGGGCTGGAGGCCGGCGGTGAGCAGCAGGTCGCGGAACCCCGCGGCGACGCAGGCCAGGACGACGTCGTTGAGCGACACCCCGCGCGCGTGCGCGACCTGCTTGCCGACCGCGAGCGAGACCTGCGACCACGCATAGCTGCGGGCCGGTCCGATCGGCCCGGTCAGCGGCGTCGACGCGACGGGGCGCAGGGTCGCGACCAGGGCGGCCGACCCGCGCACCATCGTCGTGGCCAGCGCCCGGGGCGACAGCCACGGCGACCGGCGTACGCCGACGGCCGGCGGGGAGACCGGGGCCGTGTCGGGTGCCGGTTCCTGGTCGTAGAGCACCTGCAGCAGCGCCGTGCCCGAGATGCCGTCGGCCAGCGCGTGGTGCACGCGGCAGACCACCGCCCAGCGGCCGTCGGCGAGGCCGTCGACCAGCCAGACGTCCCACAGGGCTCGGTCGCGCTCCATGCGCAGCGACATGACCTCGCCGATGGTCGCGGCGAGCTCGCGGGGGCCACCGGGAGCCGCGACCCGCAGCAGGCCGACGTGGCGGTGGAGGTCGAAGCCCCGGTCGGGGGTCCAGCCGGGGGCCCGCAGGTCCAGCAGCGAGCGCTGCAGCCGCTCGCGGTAGCGCGGGGCGAGGTCGAGCCGCCCGGCCACGTGCGAGCGCAGCTCGCGCAGCGACGGGGCCGGGCCGTCGATCACCGCGATCGAGCCGATCACCAGGGAGGCCGACGGGTCGGCGTCCTCGGCGGCGATGAAGGCGTAGGACAGGGGGCTCAGTCGCTCCACCAGGGATCTCCCGCTCGTCGTGCTCATGGTCGTCCGGCTCCCAGGCTGACCTGTCGACGCTCGCCGCGACAGGGCCCGACGTCCGTGGCGCAGGGGCCGGTGTCCTCTGGCCGGGACCGCGCCCGGGTCGCACCGTGACACCCATGGCCAGAAGCACCCGCACCCTCCGCCCGGTCGACGACGTGTGGCTCCAGCTCGACCACCCCGACAACCTCATGGTCGTCGAGAGCCTGCTCCTGCTCGACGGCGTCCTCGACCGCGACAGCCTGAGGACGCTGGTGCGTGAACGCGTCGTCGACCGGTTCCCGGTGTTCCGGCAGCGCCCGGTGCCGGGCTCGTGGACCAGCACCCGCCGCAGCTGGGAGGACGACCCCGACTTCGACCTCGACCGCCACGTCGTGGAGTGCACCCTCGACCCGCCGGGCGACGACGCCGCACTGGCCGACCTCGTCGCGGGCCTGCTGTCCCGCGCGATCGACCGGCACCACCCGTTGTGGGAGGTGCACCTCGTGCACGGCCACCGCGGCGGGTCGGCGGTCTACTCGCGGTTGCACCACGCGATGGCCGACGGCATGGCGCTGACCCGGGTGGCGCTGTCGCTGACCGACCCCGCACCCCCGCCAGAGCGGGAGCCCGAGCCCGCACCGATCGGGATCGTGCCGGAGCCCGAGCGCGAGCCGGTCGACCCGGGCTGGGTGAGCACGCTCGTCGAGAGCGCCCGGGGCGTGCTGCGCACGACCGTCGGGTCCGCGCCGGTGCTCACCCGCCTCACCCTCGCCCGCCACCCCGTCGGGCCCCTCGCCGCGACCCCCCACCACGCCAAGCGCGCGGTCTGGGCCGTCCCCGTGCCGCTCGAGACGATCACCGCGATCCGCGAGCAGACCGGGGCCACCGTCACCGACGTGGCCGTGGCCGCGCTCACCGGCGCGCTGCGCACCTGGCTCCTCGAGCGCGGGGCCGACACCACGACGGACGTCGCGACCATGGTGCCGGTCGACGTACGCCGGCCCGGGGCGCCGCTGCCCCCCGAGCTCGGCAACCGGTTCGCCCTGGTGCTGCTCGACCTGCCGGTCGGGGTCGGTACGCCGCTGGGCCGCCTCAGCGTCGTGCGCACCCGCACGTCGGAGATCAAGCAGTCGCCCGAGGCGCAGGTGACCTACGCGATGCTGCAGACGATGGGGCTCACGGTGCCGTTCGCGCGGCGCTTCCTGACCGGCTACTTCGCGGGCAAGGCGGTCGGCGTGACCACCAGCGTCCACGGCCCGGACGAGCCGATGTGGCTGGCCGGCCGCCGGGTCAGCCGGATGCTCGGCTGGGCGCCGGTCTCGGGCGACCAGACGCTGTCGACCTGCATCGTCGGTTACGACGGCCACCTCGACGTCGGCTTCAAGGTCGACCTCGCCGCCGTGCCCGACCCCGAGACGCTGGTGGCCGCCTTCGCGGCCGAGGTCGAGGCGCTGCGGCTGGCGACGTCGGGGGCCTGAGCCCTAGGGCGTGTCTCCCTAGGAGCCTGCGGCGTCCAACCGGGCCTCCACCTCGAGCACGTGGCGGGTGGTGTCGAGCACGGTGTCGGGGTTGAGGCTCATCGAGTCGATGCCGAGCTCGACGAGGAACTCCGCCATCTCGGGGTAGTCCGACGGGGCCTGGCCGCAGAGCCCGGAGTGGATGCCGGCGCGCCGGCAGCCCTCGACGGCCCAGCGGATCATCTTCTTCACACCGGGGTCGCGCTCGTCGTAGTCGAAGGCGACCAGCTCGCTGTCGCGGTCGACGCCCAGGGTCAGCTGGGTGAGGTCGTTGGACCCGATCGACAGCCCGTCGAAGCGCCGGGCGAACTCGTCGACCAGGATCACGTTGTTGGGGATCTCGCACATGGCGAAGACCTTGAGCCCGTGCTCGCCGCGCCCGAGCCCGAGCCCGGCCATCCGCTCGAGCACCAGGTCGGCCTCCTCGAGACGGCGGACGAACGGCAGCATGACGACGACGTTGTCGAGCCCCATCCCCTCCCGGACGACCTTGATCGCGCGGCACTCGAGCGCGAAGCCCTCGGCGTACGACGGGTGCGCGTAGCGGGAGGCACCGCGGAAGCCCAGCATCGGGTTGGCCTCGTCGGGCTCGAAGTCGGCGCCGCCGAGCAGGCTGGCGTACTCGTTGGTCTTGAAGTCCGACATCCGCACGACCACGGGGCGGGGGAAGAACGCCGCGGCGATGGTGCCGATGCCCTCGGCGAGCCTCTCCACGAAGAACGCCGCGCCGTCGGCGTAGCCGGAGGTGAGCCGGGCGAGGTCGGCGCGCACCTGCGGGTCGGTCACGCGCTCGGGGTGCACCAGCGCCATCGGGTGGGCCCGGATCGACTCGCTGATGATGAACTCCATGCGGGCCAGGCCGACGCCGTCGCTGGGCAGCAGCGCGGTGTGGAAGGCCAGGTCGGGGTTGCCCAGGTTGACCATGATCTGGGTGCGCGGCCGGGCGAGCTCGCCGATCTCGACGCTCTCGACCAGCACCTCGGCCTCGCCGGTGTAGATCTGTCCGGTGTCGCCCTCCGCGCACGAGACGGTGACGACCTCGCCCTGGGTCAGCCGGGAGGTCCCGTCGCCGGTCCCGACCACGGCCGGGATCCCGAGCTCGCGCGCGACGATCGCCGCGTGGCAGGCGCGGCCGCCGCGGTCGGTGACGATCGCGGCCGCGGTCTTCATGACCGGGCCCCAGTCGGGCGTGGTGGTGTCGGCCACCAGCACCTCACCGGGCTGGAAGTGGGTCAGGTCGACGGGCCCGCGGATGACGCGCACCGGACCGGAGGCGACGTGGTCGCCGACGGCGCGACCGGCGCTCAGCACCGGGCCGTGGCTGCCGATCACGTAGCGGTCGAGGTGGGTCGTCGTCCGCTGCGAGGCGGCCGTCTCGGGCCGGGCCTGCACGATGTAGAGGCGACCGTCGACGCCGTCCTTGGCCCACTCGACGTCCATCGGGCGGCCGTAGTGCTCCTCGATCAGCATGGCCTGGCCGGCGAGCTCGAGCACCTCGGTGTCGGTGAGGGAGAACCTCGCGCGCTCGGGCTCCGGGGTCGGCCCGTTCTGCGGGCCGTGCTCGCCGAGGGTCATGGTCAGCGACTTCTCGCCCAGGCGCCGCTTGAGGACGACGCGGTGCCCGGTGCGGTAGGTCGGCTTGTGGACGTAGAACTCGTCGGGGTCGACGGCGCCCTGCACGACGTTCTCGCCCAGGCCGTAGGCCGAGCTGACCGTGACGACGTCGCGGAAGCCCGACTCGGTGTCGAGGGTGAAGATGACGCCCGAGGCGGCCAGGTCGCTGCGCACCATGTGCATCACGCCGATCGACAGCGCGACCTTGAGGTGGTCGAAGCCGTGGTCGATGCGGTAGTAGATCGCGCGCTCGGTGAACAGGCTGGCGTAGCAGCGACGGCAGGCGTCGACGAGCGCGGCCTCGCCGTGCACGTCGAGGTAGGACTCGTGCTGCCCGGCGAAGCTCGCCTCGGGCAGGTCCTCGGCCGTCGCCGAGCTGCGCACGGCGACGGAGACCTCGCCCGGGCCCAGGGCGCGGTACGCCGTCAGCAGCTCGGCCAGCAGGTCGTCGGGCAGGGGCGCGGACAGGACGAGCTGGCGCGCCCGCGCCGAGCGCTCGGCCAGGTCGTCGAGGTCGTCGGCGACCAGGCCGTCCATCACGGCGGCCAGCTCCTGCAGCACCCCGGCGCTCTCGAGCGTGTGGAAGTAGGCGTCGGCGGTGACGGCGAAGCCCCGGGGCACGAGCACCCCCGCGCCGGTCAGCTCCTGGTACATCTCGCCGAGCGAGGCGTTCTTGCCCCCCACCAGGGGTACGTCGGTGGCCCCGATCTCGCTGAAGTCTCGGATGAACACGCGCGCGATGGGCTCCATGGCCTCACGATGTCGACGGTCCCGGGGACCGGACAGGGGCCAACGTCCTCCGGGCGCCGGGTCGTCAGGACTCTTCGGGCACCATCTCGATCGCGCCCGACGGGCACTCCTCGACGCAGATGCCGCACCCCTTGCAGTAGTCGAGGTCGATCTCGTAGCCGCCGGGCCCGGAGCCGATCTTGAGCACCGCGTCGTCGGGGCACAGCGCGTAGCAGTTGTCGCACCCGAAGCAGCTCCCGCACGACAGGCAGCGGCGCGCCTCGAAGAGCGCGGTGTCGGTGTCGAGGCCGTGCTGGACCTCGTCGAAGGTCGAGCTGCGGCGGGCCGCCTCGAGCAGCGGGCGGTGGCTGCGCGGCGCGTCCTCGTAGTACCACGTCGTCAGGGCCTCGTACGTCGCCAGGTCGGGTTCGGCGGGAGGCAGCACCGTGCGGCCCGCGAGCCACGCGTCGATGCTCGCGGCGATGCGACGACCGTGCCCGACGGCGTCGGTCACCGTGTGCGCGCCGGTGACCACGTCGCCGCCGGCGAAGACCCCCGGCACCGAGGTGGCCAGGGCGGGGTCGGTGTCGAGGAGCCCGTGGGTGCGGGAGAACCCCGCGTCGTCGTCGAGCAGCGAGAGGTCGGTGTCCTGCCCGAGGGCGAGCACCACGGAGTCGGCCTCGAGCCGCTCGGTGCGCCCGGTCGGCCGGGGCACGCCGTGCTCGTCGAGCTCGACCTCCTCGACCAGCAGCCCGTCGGGGTCGACCCGGTCGATGGTGGAGAGCCAGTGGAACTCGACGCCCTCGTCCTGGGCGCCCTCGACCTCGTCGTCGTGGGCCGGCATCCGCTCGCGGTCGCGGCGGTAGACGACCAGCGGGTCGGTGTCGCCGAGCCGGCGCAGCGAGCGGGCCACGTCGACGGCGGTGTCGCCCCCGCCGTAGACCGCGACCCGGCGTCCGAGGAGGGGGCGGGTCCCCTGCTCGAGGTCGCGCAGCACCGAGACGGCGTCGACGACCCGGGCGGCGGTGGCGGCCGGCAGGTAGGTGCGGTGGCCCAGCTGGGCCCCGACCGCGAGCACCACGGCGTCCCAGCCCTCGGCGCGGGCGTCGGCGAGCGAGGTGACCGGCGTCGACAGCTCGAGCGTGACGCCCAGCGCCACCAGGCGCGCGACCTCGGCGTCGACCACCTCGCGCGGCAGCCGGTAGCGGGGGATGCCGTAGCGCATCATGCCGCCGGCGAGCGGGGCGCTGTCACGCACGACGACGTCGTGGCCGAGCAGCCGCAGGTGGTAGGCCGTCGACAGCCCGGCGGGCCCGGCGCCCACGACGAGCACCCGGCGTCCCGACGGTGGGCGGTCCACGGTCACGGTCCAGCCCCGCTCGAGGGCCCGGTCGCCGAGGAAGCGCTCGACGGAGTTGATGCCGACCGCCTCGTCGAGCTGGCCGCGGTTGCAGGCCGTCTCGCACGGGTGGTAGCAGACCCGACCGAGGATCGCGGGGAACGGGTTGACGGCCATGATCGTGCGCCAGGCGGCCTCGTAGCCGTCGCCGCCGTCCTCGGCCTGGGCGAGCCAGCCGCGCACGTCCTCCCCCGCTGGGCAGGCGTGGCCGCAGGGCGCGGCCAGCGAGCGGTAGACGGGCCGCTCGGTGCGCCAGCCCCCGGTGTGGTCGGCGCGGCTCGAGCCGGGACCGAGGGTGACGGCGAAGGGCAGCTTCACGGCTCCTCGCCACCGACGAGGCCGTAGCGGCGGATGGCCCGGTCGGCCCGTTGCTGCAGGGCGGCGACGACGTCGGGGCGACCGGGGTCGCCGAAGAGGTGGGCGTAGCGGGACTGGGGCCGCAGGTAGTCCTCGACCGGCACCCGTTGGCGGATGGGCGTGACCGCCGTGACCTCGCCGTGCTCGGCTTCGAGCAGGGTGAACAGCCCGCACTGGGTCGCCAGCCGGGCGATCCGGACGGTCTCGGCCGACGCCGAGCCCCAGCCGAGCGGGCAGGGCACCAGGACGTGGAGGTAGCGGGCGCCGCGCAGCGACATCGCGCGGACCACCTTGGCCTCGAGGTCGTGCAGGTCGGCGACCGTCGCGGTGGCGACGTAGGGGATCTCGTGGGCGATCGCGATCTGCGGCAGGTCCTTGCCGGTGCCGAACGCGTTGCCAGCGTTGGTGCCGACCGGGCGGGTGGTCGCCGTGCTCGCCGCCGGCGGGGTCGCCCCCGAGCGCTGCACCCCGGTGTTCATGTAGCCCTGGTTGTCGTAGCAGACGAAGAGCACGTCGTCGTCGCGCTCGAACATGCCCGACAGGCACCCCAGCCCGATGTCGACGGTGCCGCCGTCGCCGGCCTGCGCCACCACCCGTACGTCGTCGCGCCCGGTCGCGCGCAGCGCGGCCGCCACCCCCGAGGCCACGGCCGCGGCGTTGCCGAACAGCGAGTGCAGCCACGGCACCTGCCAGGCCGACTCGGGGTACGGCGTGGAGAAGACCTCCAGGCATCCGGTGGCGTTGACGGTGACCAGGCGCCCGGCGGCCGCGTGGACGGCGGCATCGAGCACGACCCGGGCCGCGAGCGCCTCCCCGCACCCGCGGCACGCGCGGTGGCCCGACGTGATCGCGTTGGCACGACCGCTGCGCGACTGCTCGGTGCGTTGCTCCTCGTCGAGCAACCGGTTGCCGGCCGCGAACGTGCCGATCTGGTAGAGGCTGGTGGTCACGGGGCGCTCGTCTCCTCGAGGCCGGTCTCCTCGGCGACCTCCCGGGCCAGCTCGCGGTGCGCGACCTCGACGTCGAGGTCGGCGAAGTGCAGGTGGTCGGTCGGCAGCCGGCCGGCCGCAGCGTCCTCGACGACGCGGCGCAGCGAGGCGCTCGAGACGGGCCGGCCACCCAGACCCATCACGACGTCGTGCACGACCGAGCGCCGCCACGGCTCCGCCCCGGGGTCCTCGGCCAACGCGAGCCTGACCTCGGCGCCGAGCACGCTGCCGGCCCCGACGTCGAGGGCACGGTTGACCACGACGACGCGCTGCACGCCGCGCAGGGCACGGCGTACCTCGGCGGTCGGCCACGGCCGGTAGCAGGTGACCGCGAGCACCCCCGCGGCCACGCCCTCGGTGCGCAGCGCGTCGACGACGTCGTACGCCGTGCCGACCGACGAGCCCATCAGCACCACCACCACCGAGGCGTCCTCGGTCCGGTAGGCGCGCACCAGGCCACCGGCCTCGCGGCCGAAGGCGGCCCCGAAGGCGGCCCCGACGTCGGCCACGGCCTCGAGGGCGCGCTGCTGCCGTTGGACCATGAGGAACTTGACCTCGGTGAAGGTCTCGGGCCCGACCATCGCGCCGATGGTGACGGGCTCGTCCGGGTCGAGCCACTGGCGGGGCGCGAAGTCCGGCACGAACGCGTCGACCTCGTGCTGCCGGGGCACCTCGAGCTCCTCGGTGGCGTGGGTGAGCACGAAGCCGTCCATGCACACCATGACCGGCAACGAGAGCCGCTCGGCGAGCACGAACGCCTGCACGTGCAGGTCGATCGCCTCCTGGTTGGAGGAGGCGAAGAGCTGCAGCCACCCGGAGTCGCGCTGCGAGAGCGCGTCGGAGTGGTCGTTCCAGATGTTGATGGGCGCGCCGAGCGCGCGGTTGGCCACGGTCATCACGATCGGTAGCCCGAGGCCCGAGGCGTTGGGCAGCGCCTCGGCCATGAAGAGCAGGCCCTGGCTCGCGGTCGCGGTGTAGGCGCGTGCGCCGGCCGCCGAAGCCCCGATGCAGGCCGACATCGCGCCGAGCTCGGACTCGACCAGGAGGTAGTCGCACGGGTCCAGGGCGCCGGCGGTCACCAGGTCGGAGAGCCGTTCGACGATGTGGGTCTGGGGCGAGATGGGGTACGCCGCCACGACCGCCGGGCGGCACCGGGCGACGGTCTCGGCGACCGCGCGGGACCCCTCGAGCATGCT